>JAGQOH010000019.1 GCA_020427635.1 Phycisphaerales bacterium | reverse complement strand
CGCTCGACGAGTCCTCGGGCGGTGTCATGCTGCGCGTCGCGGACATCCTGTCGCGCATCGGTGAGAAGCGCGCCCAGGTCGCCCTGATGGATGCCGCGTTGCGAGCCGACGGCTATGAGCAGGTCGCACTGCTTCGCATGACGACCGACTCGGCCAAGCGCTACGGCAACCTGCTGGACGAGCGCCAGGTGAGCCAGGCGATCGAGCTGTCAGACGCCATGGACGAAGAGCTGGCGACAACAGCGGCCGCGTTGGTGGGGGCGCTCAATCTGTCCAATAACCAGATCGTGCCGCTGATCCTGGGGCAGTAAGCGGCGGACACAAATCCACTTGCAACGCAAGTCCAGCCATGGTGAATGGCTGGGCGTTGTGTGTTTGTATGCGCCTGTCCGCGCTCTCGGACGTAAGACTGACGACTTCTGCGGGTCGCGCATGCTGGTCCCCCCGCACAAGTGGTCCTGTTGGCTTGACCTCGCACCAAGTGAGGTTGGCGGATCCGATGCTCCTCACTGGCTGCCCGGCACTCGGGCGATGGTGGGGCGCGGTGCCCCCCATGCGGCAAGGGCGGATAGCGCCCGTTCTTGCTGTAGGCGCGCTGGCGGCCAATGTGTCGTCGGCGTGTGCCCGATCATCGGGTCGCGCCATTGGATCCAAGGGCGCTTAGTACGGGAGTTTCACTCATGCGCATCGCACGGAAGGGATTCACCCTTGTTGAGATTCTGATCGTGGTCGTGATTCTCGGCATTCTCGCCGCGATCGTCGTTCCGCAGTTCACCTCGGCCAGCCAGTCGGCGGTCAAGGGCGCGCTGCAGACCCAGCTCAAGACCATCGAGAGCCAGATCGAGCTCTATCGCGTCAATGAGTCCGGCGCCCTGCCGCACAACGACGCGACCTCCGCGCTCGGCCAGGCCGCCGATGCTGACGGCAATGGCAGCTGGGGCGTGATGGTTTCTGACGAGTACATGAAGGACGAGCCCTTCAACGGTTTCGTCAAGACCTCGATCGTCGAGACCGGCGACGACGTCACGGTTGATGACGCCATGATCGCTGACGCCGCCTGGGTCGACACCGATCCGGGTTGGCTGTACGACACGACGTCCGGCCGCTGCTTCGCCTACGGCTTCGACCCGAACGAGGTCAAGCTGGCCAACGAAGCTGGTTACAACCCCTAATCCGGGTGCTGTGACCGAACGATTATGTCTGCCGCGGGCGTCGGAAACGGCGCTCGCGGCATTTCTTGCAACGCGAGCCACGGATGGTGCGTTGCCTGAGCCATGTTGGGAGTCACGCTTATGCGGCGCCGTCCTGGGTTTACACTCGTCGAGATCCTGATTGTTGTCGTGATCCTCGGCGTCTTGGCGGCCATCGTGATCCCGCAGATGTCCAGCGCTTCGACGCAGGCGATCAGGGCGCACCTGGGCCGTAACCTGCAGGCCATCGAATCGCAGATCGAAATCTACCGAGCCAACAACGCAGGCCTGCTCCCGACGAACGACATTGACGATCCGATGGGCGAGGGCGAAGCCAAAGACGGCTGGGGCATTCTCGTAAGCAGCGAATACCTCCAAAGCGAGCCCATGAATTTCTTCGCCGACTCGACGGTCCTTCTGGGCGGGGATGAAGCGACGGCAATCGCCGCGGGCCCGGATGTGGGGAATGGGTGGTTCTACGAGGCGGTGGGCAACACCATTCGTGTGTATGCCGCCGGATATGACAGGGTGAACGACACCCTTTCGACCGACACTCCATGACGAAGCGTCATGGGGGATCGACACGTCACAAACGCGAACGGATCAAGACGCGGTATCGCCGCAAGCGAGGTTGTTGTCGTTTTGGTCGCTGCCGGAATCGTGGGCGCCACGGGCGTCTATGTGCTGCCCAAGGTGGTTGGGGCGGGGACGCTGCAGGCGAAGCTCGCTGCGGACGCACCGCCGACTGATCCAGCCAAGGCGGGCGTGTTTGAATCGCTGCGCAAGCTGATGGTCGATAGCAAAGAAGTGCTCGCGATGCGCCCCGCGACGGATGCGGGACTCACGGAAATCGTGCTGTGGCACAAGGACGAAGGCGACGACGGCAAGATCGATCCAAGCGAGGTCATCGTGCTGACGCACAGCGCATTCCTCGGGACCATCACCGCCCATGCCGCCACAAACCCGCCCAAGATGTCCGATGAGAACTTCGCGCGCCTCGTGGCGCCGATCGATCGGGTCTGGGCGACCCACCCAGACTTCTGCGCAGCGTGGCGGCGCCGACCCGACGTTACCGGACGCGTAGTGGCGGCAGAAATAGACCAGATGCGTATAGAGCCCGCCTCGCCCGACGGATCACGTCCAGGTTTCTATGTCCGACTTACCTGGTCGGGATCTGTATCCGATGAATCAATACCGGACGCCGTGTTTGGCGTTCCGCTTTCCGCACCGTTGTGGAGCGCGGATTGAGTGATAGTTCTGACCTGAGCAGTTCCGACAAGGAGCGAGCGATGCAGCGCGAGGCCCTCGAACGTCCAATCTGGACCAGCCAGAAGACGAATCAACTGCTGACGGTGGCGGTCGTGCTGTTGGCCGTGCTTGTGATCCGACCCGCCGACTTCGGCGCGAGTGAGGCGGACGCAGCGCCGGCAGCGAGCAGTCCCCAAACCGGACCGTTCAACTCCGGCGCCCAGCGGGAAAAGATGATCACCGCGCTGCGCTCCGTCGAGCAGCGTTTGGATCGCATCGAGCGCAAGCTGAACGCGGGCATTGAAGTCCGCGTTACGGAGATGCCGCAGGTCAAGATTGCGGAGTGACACCATGCATGCTGTTTCGCTGGTCGGTCGGCGCCCCGGGCGTCGCGGCTTCACTCTGATCGAATTGCTGATCACGATCGCCGTCCTTGGGGTGGCGACCATTCTCGTGATTCCATCGATGTCGACGACAGGCGTGCTGCGCGTGCAAGCGGCGGTGCGCCAGATCGTTGCGGATATCACGTTCGCACAGGCCGATGCGATGGCGTATCAGTCACGTCGTGCGCTGTGGTTCGGGCGCGTGCCGACCACAAAGGATGCGCCGTTTAGCTATGACGCTGGCAACGGCTATGTGCTTGCGGAAGTCAATGGTCCGGCGCTGGACCTGGTGACCGATGCGATGTTCCTGCCCGACAGGATCGATTCGCCCTATGCGCGGAATTTCAACGAAGACCAGTATGGCGGCGCGATCATCCTGAACGCCAGTTTCGATGGTGACGACCTGCTGATCTTCGATGAGCTTGGTGGCCCCGTGCTCGACCTCACCGGGCCCGAGCCGAGTGATGGCGGGTTCGTCGAAATCGGAACGGCCACCAGCGGCGGGGCGTGGGAATATCGGATCAACATTGCCCCGATGACCGGTCGAGTCACCGTGGACCGCGCCGAATAAGTTGAAGGTCCAGGTGCGGGCGTTGGCTCGTTGAGCCGACACATGTGGGGGATTCGCCCGCATGATCGACCTTCTCAAGACATCTCGCACGCTGCCGATCGGGATCGACCTGGGCTCGACAGGTGCTCGCTTGCTGCAGTTGGCCCAAGGCCGCAAAGGCTTGCGCGTCGCAGCGTCGGCACGCGTCGACCTCACGTCGCGCGCAGCGCCGGACGATCCGGCTCGCGTGCAGGAGCTCATCGAAGCAATCGCCAATACCGTGCGCGCGGGAACATTCACAGGCACGAACTGCATCATTGGCTTGGACGATCGCATGGTGCGCACGCGATCGTTCCGCCAGCCGCCCATGCCGGAAAGCGAACTGGCCAAGGCAGCCTCACTCGATGGCGCCGAGAAGCTCGGGTTCCCGGAAGGGCAGCCGGCCGAGATCAGCACGTTCATCGCCGGTGAAGTTCGCCAAGGCGACGAAGTACGCCACGAGGTCGTCTATGTGGGCGCGCCACGGGCGCCGATCGAGACGATGGTGCGTGGGCTCATGGAGCGCGGGTTGCGCCCGCTTCATGTGGAGCCAGGTTTCTGTGCGGAAGCGCGCGCATTTGCGCGCACATTCCAGCGGGCCGAAGATCGTCTGTCGGTGCGCGTCGTCGTGGACCTGGGCTGGGCTTCGTCGAGTGTGCTCCTGCTGCGCGGGACCGACATCGCGTTCTACAAGCGCTTGGATCTTGGTGGGGATCAGTTGACCAAGCATGCCGCCGAGCGCCTTGGCTTGGACATACATGCGGTGGCGGATCTTCGCCAGCGGCGCATGCAGGCGAGCGAGCCGGGCCATACGCCCGTCGATGCGAAGGTCGATCGCGCGATCTATCAGGTCACCCGTCCCTTGCTGAACGACCTTGCGCACGAAGTGAAGCTGTGCATGCGGTACTACGCCGTGACCTTCCGTGGGATTCGCCCGGAGTGCTGTCACATCGTGGGCGGAGAGGCCCGCGAACCCGGACTCGTTGAAGCCTTCGAGCAGGCGCTGCACATTCCCGCGAAGTTGGGCGATCCGTTGCAAGGTGTTTCCGTGCAGGATGCCGCAAGCACGGGACGCACGCGCATCGTGGCTGGTGCGCCCGCGCCCGATTGGGCAGTGGCGTGCGGACTGAGCCTTCGATTGAGCCAGCGCAAGTCGCGGCGAGCGAGGCGCGACGCCACACGCACCGCGGACGTACCGCCCCATGGCATGGTCGACGAGCGGAAGGTTGCGGCGTGAACGCCTACATCGACCTCATGCCGACAAAGTGTCGCGCAGCCCTACAGCGCCGCGCGCGTGTGCGCATGTGGGTCGGCGCCTATGCGTCAACCGCAGCGATTCTGATCTCGCTCTATGCGGCGTTCACCGCTGGTCGGCAGGCACAGCTGCGTGAACTGGCGGATCTGAACAACCAGGTCGAGCTGAACTGGTCACGCGATCACGAAGTGCAGACCTTGATGACCGACATTGAGACCCTGGAGAACGACATCCGCCGATACGATCGCCTCGCATGGCCGCTGCAGATCTCCGACGTGCTCCAGTGCGTCGCGGGCCTGACGCCTGCGGAAGTGACGCTCACGAGCTTGGCGGTGGTGCCCAAGACAGAGCGTGCGCGGCGTTCCAAGACGGACGCGGACGATCGTGCCTGGCTCGCGATTGAGCTTGAGGGTGTCGCCGCCCGCGATGGTGTCGTCGCAGAACTCGTGCGGTCCCTCGAAGGGCGCGCGCTGTTCAAAACGGTATCGCTCGACTACGCGCGCCCCGCAGATGTCGATGGCGTCGATGCGCGGCGCTTCCGTGTCACAGGACTCATCGATCTAAAGGCCTCCTACAAGTTCTTCGATGCGCCCGCCACGTCGACAGCCGTCGTCCAAGAGGAGGTCGCGCCATGAGCCAGCAGACGCGCACAGCACTCTTTGGTGGTTGGGTGCTCATGCTTGGCGTGGGCGTTGGCGGGGCCATCGTGCCCGCGGTGCGCGAGGGTCATCGTCTGGATCATGAACTGGCGGACAAGCGGGCGGAAGCGGCGCGACCGGTGGGCGGCCCTGAAGTGATCAGCACGTTGTCGGACAAACTCTCGGAGTTGCGCCGGCACCATGGCGATCGCATGCGCCCCATTCCGAGGGACAGCAACATCGCAGATCTCATGGGCTCGCTCGCCGACGAGCTGAATCGCCTTGGACTGACCGATCGAGAGGTCACGACTGGAACGCCGACCTCGCTCGATGAAGCGGACTCCATGCCCATGGCGGTCAAGGTGAAGGGGCCCTTCCCGGCCGTGTACGAGGCCGTGCGCCATATCGAACAACTCGACCGCCTGGTGCGCGTGCAGAAGTTCCGTGCGGCAACGGGCCGCGCTTCGCGCGATGACAGCAATCGGGACGGCATTGTCGAGGCGGAACTCCTGATCGATGTGTTCTATGCGCCGCGGGCGGTGGCGAATGGATCGGAGGCTCGCTGATGCAGGGGGCAATAACTGAATTCTGGGTCATGGTGACAAGCGACAAGCGCAAGTCCGTGGTACTTGGCACGCTGACGCTCGTGCTGATCGTGGTTATCGGGCGAGCGTTGGTTGATGGTGGTCCGGCGCGTGCGTCGGCAACGTCCTCTTCTGCATCGCGGCGCGAGCGCATCTTCTCGGGCGAGGTTTCGAAGATCGTCCTCGATACGTCCGGGGAACTCATTCCGGTGCAGCGTCCGATCAAGACGAGCCGCAATGTCTTCCAGTTGAACCCGGCAGTGTTTCCGCCGCCCCTCCAAACGGACCCTTCTACCTCTCTTCCGCCAAACTCCCGGACTAACTATGCCGACGAGAATCCCGAGAACCCCGATCGGGTGCGAGCGGCGGCTGAGCAGGAGGCCCAGCAGCAACTCGCCAGGCTGCGGCTACGCAGCACCGTGCTGGGGAATCGACCGCTGGCGCTGATCGAAGTGGTCAGCGGGCGGTCGAGTCATCGGACGTGGGCCCGACCGGGGGATCCGGTGGGCGCATTCACGCTTGTGCGAGTGGAAACGCGCAGCGTCGTGCTGGAGTTGAACGGGGTCGAGTACGAGCTTTTGAGCGACCCAAGTGAGCGCTGATCAAAACCAGGTGCGACGCAGAGGTTGACGCCGCACACCACAGAGCCCGCCCATCGGGCGGAGGAGCCGAGTGATGAGCCGAGTGAATTCGACAACGAGCTGGTTCGCGGGGAAGAGCACGTTCATGGCGACTGCCGCGGCCGCCCTGATGCTGACTGCTGGGCAGGCGGTGGCGCAACAGGCCGTGCCTCGCCCCGGCACGAGCGCCGTTGGCGAAGACCGGCGCGAAGGCGACCTCAATGACGAGGGCGTGCGCGTTTCGGAGTACCTGACCGTTGACATCTTCGTCAATGACGAAGACCTGAACAACGTGCTGCAGATGCTCTCTGTGCAATCGCAAAAGAACATCGTGGTGTCGCAGGACGTCTCTGCTCGGGTCTCCGCCAACTTCTATGGCGTGACGATTCCCGAAGCACTCGACGCCTTGCTGAACATCAATGGGTATGGCTGGATCGAGAAGGGCAACTTCATCTACGTCTACACGCTTGAGGAGCTCGAGGCCATCAAGGCCGCGGCCCGCAAGCGCGAGTCGCGCGTCATCAGGCTCAACTATCTCAGCGCCTCCGACGCCGCCGAGTTTGTCGAGCCGCTCCTGAGCGCCGGCGGCAAGCTGGTGTTCAATGAGGCCGCCACCGAGTTCTCACTCTCAGAGGATGTGCCCTCCGGCGCCGAGGACTATGCCCTCGAGTCGACCCTGATCGTCAACGACTATCCCGAGCACCTCGATGAGATCCAAGCGCTGATCACCTCGATCGATACGCGCCCCTCGCAGGTGCTCGTCGAGGCCACCATCCTGCAGACACAGCTCAACGAAGCAAATGCGTTCGGCGTCGAGTTTGCCGTGCTGAATGATCTCAGCTTCACGGACTTCTTCGACTTTGGCGGCCCGCTCGGGTCGGCTCTGGCGTTGACCGGCCGCGGCGAGAACAAGGTCGCGCCGGTCGATCAAACCGCGAGCGCGTTCGTGAGCAGCCCGGGCAACATTGCCGGACCCGCCACCTTCCGCGCTTCGGTCATCGCAGACGACGTCGCGGTGTTCCTGAAGCTGCTCGATGAAGTGACGGACATCACGATTCTGAGCAATCCCAAGATCCTCACGCTCAATCGCCAGGCGTCGCGCGTGCTCGTTGGCCGCAAGCTTGGCTACCTGAACACGACGTCCACCGAAACGGCAACGACCCAGACCGTCGAGTTCCTTGACACTGGTACGCAGCTGACGGTGCGCCCCTTCGTGTCTAACGATGGCATGATTCGCCTCGAGCTCCAGCCGCGCGTCTCGGAAGGCCAGATCCGTGAGACGACCGACGGCTTGGGCGCTGCGGTGACCATCCCGGACGAAGTCACGCAAGAACTGTCGACGAACATCATCGTGCCGGACGGCGCGACGGTCGTGCTGGGCGGTCTGTTCCGCGAGAGCACGAGCCTTGGTCGCCGCCAGGTGCCGATCCTTGGCGACATCCCGATTATTGGTGCCGCGTTCCGCGGGCACGACGATGCAACGGAGCGTGCCGAGATCGTGTTCATGATCACGCCGACGATCGTCAACGATCAGATCCTCTTGGATCAGGGCGAGCGCGCTGTCGAGATGTCGGATCGCATCCGCACCGGCACGCGTCAGGGTTTGCTGCCCTGGTCGCAGGATCGCCAGACGAAGCAGCAGAACATCCTTGCCGAGCGGGCCGCCCGCGATGGCAACCTCGACAAGGCCAACTGGCACCTCCGCCGCTCGCTGGAGCTGCGCCCGGCTCAGCCCGACGCGATCCAGATGCGCGAGGAACTGTTCAACAAGGCTGACTACTGGCCCTCGCGCTCGATGCTCGAGAGCATTGTCGACCCCGAGCGGTATGACGAAGTGTTCCGCAATCGCTCAGGCCAGGACCCGTGGGCTGCTGCCAAGGCCGCCCCCAACGTGAGCACCTGGGTTGATGGTCAGGAAGTCGCACCGGTTGAGAACTACGACCAGCCGCAGTCCTTCAACAAGATGGACAAGCCTGCAAACCAGGCCGTGGATTCGGGCAAGCCTTCGTGGTGGAAGGGCGACAAGGCGCCGACCGCTTCGATGCACAAGGCCCCGAGCCAGCCCAACACGCAGCAGCCGGTTGCGCAAGGCACCGTGCATGAGCCGCAGTGGGGGACGATCAACCAGCCGGCGCCCACAACGGCGCAGAACGATTGGGCCCAGCTCGATCCCACGGTGACGACCAACCCCGCGCCGATGCCGACGCAGCAGACCGCTCAGTTCACGCCGATCAATGCCGACATGGCGAAGCTGATGTCGCAGATCCAGAACGAGTCGGAAGGGCCCTTCTCCGGCGCCCTGCGGACCATGGACCTGCAGCAGCCCAATACTGACTGGGCAAACCAGCAGGCGTGGGCGGGCTACGACTCCATGCAGCCCTCCCTGAAGCAGACGCCGTGGGCCTTTGAAGTGTTCAACCTGGGCCCGATGGCCCAGATGCCCTCCATCTGGCGCTTCCCGACGACGGCCCTGCCCAATTCGACCTACTCGCAGGTCGGGTCGGACGACTGAGTCCGAGTTTCGGGTCTCACTCAGGTCGGGGCTTGTTCTCGCCGACTTATCGAACGCGGACGCCCCCGCCCAGGGGGCGTTTTACTTGGGAGATCAATGATGCAGACGCGATCGATGACCGGACGAGCCCTGAGATGGACACTTGCTGCTGCGAGCATCGCAGTCCTGGCAGGCTGCCAAGGCCACGGGCAATACACGCAGAAGTTCCGCGAGACGCAGGCCCAGAAGATGGCGGGCCTCAAAGCCGCCACAAGCTGGGACATGGCTCACCAGCAATATCTCTCTGGCGACCTGAAGAAGGCGCTGAAGACAATCGACGAGTCGATTCAGCTGTCTCCGGAAGTCGCGCGGTCGCACACGCTGCGCGGGCGCATCTTGCTTGAGCAGGGGAACCTCGAATCAGCACTGCAAGAGTTCGATCGTGCGATCGAGCTGGATCCTGAGTTCGTCGACGGGCACTACTTCCGCGGCATCGTGCTCGAACGCTTCACGCGATTCGATCAGGCGCTCGAGGAGTATCGTACCTCCGCGTCGCTCGACGAAACGAACCCGCAGTATGCAGTCGCCTGGGCTGAGATGCTCATCGAGCTCGATCGCCTGGATGAAGCGTGGAGTACGCTTGAATCCCACCGTGCGCGCTTTGAGCACAACGCCGGCGTGCGCCAGACACTCGGACACATCGCCATGATGCGGGGCGACACGCCCGGCGCCATCGATCACTTCCGCGAAGCGACGCTCCTTGCGCCGGACGATGACGGCTTGACCGAGGACCTTGCCCGCGCCGAAATGGCGGCAGGTGAGTATGCCCAGGCCGATCAGTTGCTGCGCCGTGTGCTGGAGCGCTCGGGCGACACGACCCGTCGTGACCTGGTGCATCTGCGGGCACAGTGCCTTGCAGCAACCAACCAACTGGTCGCTGCCCGTGAACTGCTGACGAAGCTGACCACTGATGACGTGGGTCCAAGCGATGCCCCCGCGTGGTATGCGCTTGGCCGCGTGTGTCTGCAGCTCAATGATCGCAAGACTGTGCGCGATGCCGCCAATCGCCTGATTGCGATCGCGCCAACGACGCATCACGGCTATCTGCTCATGGCTCTGTTCCAGGAAAAACTTGGTGATACACAGAAGGCGATCACCACGCTCGATCGCGCTGTGCAGTTGGCGACAAACGATCCCGAGCCCGCGCTCGTGCAAGCCGTCCTGCTTGATCGCGTTGGTCGCCATGATGATGCCGTGCTTGCGGCACAGCATGCACTGGCGATCGACCCGACGTCGCAAGAGGCCCTTGTCTTGGCGACTGAGCTCGCCAATGGCAACACGGCCTTTCGTCTGACTGAGGTTCCCGTCGATCAATAAGTGATCCGTTCGCTGGAGGAGTGAGGCGGTGGCGACACCTCGTTTGACATTCCTGTCCGGATTCGCCGCTGCATTGGCTGGCGCGGCGGGCGCTGCCGTCGGCTGGAATGCCTGGCAGATGCTGCCGATCGCCGATCCGGTGCTGCGCGGGGGGGCCGCAACACTCGCCGGCTCGCTTGCGCTGCTCGCGCTGTGGACCCCGGTCGTGCTTGTTGCTCAATCGCAGTTCCGTCGCCTTTGTCAACGTGTCAATACCTGCGCAAGTGAGGGGCGGCCCGACGCCGCCCCCGCGCCGATCTGGTTGCGCCCCGTCGCGCGGGCGATGAATCGGCCCATTGAGCTTTGGGCCGAGCGCGCAACAAAGCTCCAATCATCCATGCGCGAGACGCAGATTCAGCTTCGCGTGGCCGAGGCAGAGCGTCAGCACATTGAAACCATTCTGCACAGTCTGCGCGATGCGGTCATCGTGACCAATGCCTTCGACGAGTTGACCATGGCGAACGCCGCCGCAGCGCGATTGCTTGGCTTTGACACCGCGAACGCGACCGATCGGTCCATCGACGATCTCATCAGTGACCCAGAACTGCGCCAGATGATTCGTGATGCGCGTTCGTCCGGCGTTGCAAACAAGCAGCGCCATGTGGAGCACGAACTGACCGGTTCCGCCGCAGATCGCAAGGATGCTCGATCGTTCGACATCGCCTTGGTCTGCCTCCCTGATCCTTCAGGCGGCTGTGCGGGCGTCGTAACCATTCTGCGGGATATCACGCGTGACAAGGAAATCAGTCAGATGAAGTCTGACTTCGTGAGCCAAGCATCGCACGAGTTGCGCACGCCGCTGAGCTCCATTAATGCATACGTCGAGATGCTCATCGATGGGGAAACCCAGGATGAGGCGACGCGCCAAGAGTTCTATCAGATCATCAAATCTGAAGCCGACCGAGTCAGCCGCATGGTCGACAACATGCTGAACATCTCGCGGATTGAGGCGGGAATTCAGACCGCTGAGTACTCGGACGTCGACTTTGTCGAAGTGGCCGAGCACGTCGTGGAAACCATGGCGCCGCAAGCTAAGCTCAAGGACATCACACTCAGTTGTCGCTACGGACCACTCGTGTACACCGCGGAGGCGGATCGAGACCTTGTGCACCAGGTGATCATGAATCTGGTGTCCAACGCCATCAAGTACACGCCGGAAGGTGGACGCGTCACGGTCTCGATCGAGAACGACGATGCTTCGCGCTCCATTCTCGTCACAGTCGCGGACACGGGCTTGGGCATTCCGCCTGAGGTGAAGAGTCGCGTGTTCGAGAAGTTCTTCCGTGTGGAGAACTATAAGCGCGTCGCCAAGGGCACCGGGCTTGGGCTGAATCTTGTGAAACACATCGTGGAGACCGTGCACAAGGGGCAAGTTGGGCTCGAATCCGAAGTCGGCATGGGCTCGAAGTTCTTCTTCACCATTCCGTATACACAGGATGACATGGCTTCACGGTTGGGGGCAGCGGCATGACACAGACTCCTGCAAAAATCTTGGTGGTCGATGACGAGGCGCACATCGTACACGTTGTGGCTCTCAAACTGCGCAACGCAGGCTATACGGTCGTGACCGCAAGTGATGGTGAAGAAGCGCTTGAGCTTGCCATCAATGAGTTGCCCGACCTTGTCATCACAGATCTGCAGATGCCATACCTCTCCGGCCTTCAACTGTGCGAGAAGCTTCGCGAGACGAAAGAGCTGGCGCATGTGCCGGCGATGATGCTCACAGCACGCGGCTACTCGATCGCAGAGGAAGACCTCGCCCGTACCAACATCCGGGCGGTGCTGAGCAAGCCGTTCAGCCCGCGCGAAGTCCTCGAACGCACGAAGACCATGCTCGCCGAACTCATCGACGAGTTCCCCGAGGCTGATGCCGCATGACCGACCTGCAGGGCTCCAAGTCGACGCCTCCGCACGTCACGCTCCGTGAGCGTTGTCGTGTCATGGGCATTCCGACCTGGCGCTACAGCGCTGGTGGTCATGCTCTTGATGCGCCTGCCGATGATGGAGCCGCGGGTTTCCTGGCGCGCACGCCAACGATCGAGCGCCTTGTCGACGGCGCCGTGGCCCGATGGATCCGTGAAGATGCGCCCACGATTCGTGAAATCGCGCCGGGCATGTGGCTCGTGCCGTTCGTGGAGCAACATCGTCGCCGCCGCCGCGCCTTCACTGTGGCCCTCATGCTGGGGCCAGAGAGCGTGCGATCGGACACCGTCCAAACAGCGCTGTCCGATGTCGGTGCAAGTGCCGGGTGCAAGGCGCGCGTCGCGGCAGTGGCCGTGCATAGTGAGCGCACAGTCGAGATCGCGGCCCAGTCCATCGGATGGCTGCACGAAGACTTGACGCAGCTCGCGGAGTCCGGCCGGGCGGTTGAGACGTTTAGCAGCCAGCTCGCGGAGTCATACGAAGAGATCAACCTGCTGTACTCGCTGGGTCGTTCGATGAACGACATCGAGCATCCGCAGCGCTTCGTTGATCTCGCCTGCCAGGAGTTGCTCAAGACGCTGAGCTACAACTGGATCGGCGCATACTTCACACGTGGTCAGGGCGCGTCTCGCGTGCTGGCAGGGCTGTCGGTCATTGCGGGGCGCATTCCCTGCCCCCGGGCCGTCTTTGAGGTCACTGTCGCCGAGATGATTCCTAACCTAGAGCAAGACGCGGTCGCCATCGTGCAAGGAGACGAGGGCGGACCGCTCACCATGGGTGGCGAGCATGCGCTCGCGCACCTTGTGACCAGTGGGGGGTCGACGGTTGGCGTGATCATCGCGGGCGGCAAGCGCGGCGAGGATGTCGAGGCCAACGCCGCCGATATGAAGCTGCTCGAAGCTGCAGCGGGATACACCTCAGTCGTGATCGAAAACGCCCACCTGTATGAAGTCCAACGCGACATGTTCTTGGGCACTTTGGAGGCGCTGACGGCAGCCATTGACGCCAAGGATCCCTATACGCGAGGTCACTCGCAACGCGTCGCGCACCTCTCTCGGCAGATTGCGCTTGCATTAGGTCATGGCGAACAGGACGCCGAACGTGTGCGCATCTGTGGCTTGGTGCATGACATTGGCAAGATTGGCATTCCGGAATCGATCCTGCGCGCGACCGGTCGCCTGACCGACGAGGAGTTCGAGGTGATGAAGGAGCACCCCGCGATCGGGCATCACATTCTGCATGACATTCCGACGCTCGATGATGTGCTTCCGGCGGTGCTCTATCACCACGAACGCTTCGATGGAAAGGGCTATCCCAGTGGGTTGGGTGGCGAAGACATTCCGATGGTCGCACGCATCGTCTGCCTGGCGGATGCGTTCGACGCCATGAGTTCGACGCGCACCTACCGCAAGCAGATGACACGCGCCGTCGTGCTGGAGGAAGTGGCACGTTGCGCCGGCGCCCAGTTTGATCCGGATGTCGTCAGTGCGTTCCAGACGATTGATTTGGCCCGCTACGACCAGATGCTGCATCGCCATCAAGCGGAAATCGATAGCCACACGAAGGGACGAGAGGCGGCCTGAGATGAAGATCAGCGCTCAGGAATTCGAGCACATTGCCGTGCTGACGTTGTCGGGCGAGTTTACCGCTGACGACACCGATGCCTTTCAGCGATCGACGGACGAGCGCCTCCGTGCCGGTGCGCGCCACATCGTGCTCGACTGTCAGCACCTGGAATTCGTCGACTCCAAGGGGTTGGAGGCGTGGATCAACTTGCAGGAGTCACTCGGCGATCAAGGCGGACAACTCCGCCTCATTTCGCCTGATGAGACAGTCTCCACAATCCTTAAGCTCACGCGCTTGGATCTCGCCTTGGAATCGCATGAATCGCTTGAGCGCGCAGTTCGGAGCCTGCGATGATCACACGCGATCAATACGCCACCGCGCACGCCGGCCAGCACTCGACAGGCGAAGATGAGCGGAAGCCGCTCGGCGCCCTGCTCGTAGAATCCGGCGCGATCAATGCGGAGCAACTCGATGAAGCTTTGAAGGCGCAAAACGAGCGTGGCCATGGGTCGCTGCTTGGCGAAGTGCTTGTCGAACTGGGCTTCGCGTCGGACCAGACGGTGATGAAGCACCTTGCGCGCGCCTATGGCGTTCCTTATGCGCGCATCACGCCGCGACTTGCCGATCCGCGCATCGGCGATGTGCTTCCTCGGGACTTCGTCGAGACGCACTGCGTGCTACCGCTGTTCAAGGTTGGCAATCACCTCACGATCGCAGTTGCTGAGCCGGCAAACCTATTCCTCGTTGAGGAAATCGAGCGGATCACGGACCTCAAGGTCCAGATCGTCGCGTCGACTGCAAGCGACATTCGCGCGACGATTCAGGCATACTTGCCCTCCGCGAATGTCTTTGTGATCGATGACATCTACGATGATGTCGACATCCGCGAGTTCCGTTCGTCTGACAAGCAGGCATTTGATCTCGGCGCCATTGAGCAAATGTCGGGCCAGTCACCAGTCGTCAAACTGGTGAACTATGTGCTCTACCAAGCGATCACGGAGCGGGCATCAGACGTGCACATCGAGGCGCACGATCATGTTTGCCGAGTGCGATTCCGCGTTGACGGTCGGCTTGTCACCAAGCTGATGCCGCCCTACCAGATGCACCCGGCGGTTGTGTCTCGCGTGAAGATCATGGCGGGCATGGATATCGCCGAGCGGCGCATTCCGCAGGACGGCGACATGCACGTCGCCGTGGAAGGGCGCCCCGTCGATTTGCGCATCTCGACCATGCCAGGCAAGTTTGGTGAGAAAGTCGTCATCCGCATCATCGATAACCGCAATGCCATCATTGCAGTTGAGAAGCTTGGCATGCGCCCGGAATTGACGGTGCGCTGGCGCCAAATCATCAGCGAGCCCAACGGCATGGTGCTGGTCACCGGACCGACGGGCTCCGGCAAGTCAACAACGCTCTACTCCGCCATTGCCGAAATCGCAAGCGAAGAAATAAATGTCTCGACAGTGGAGAACCCCGTCGAAGCCCAGTTGCCCGGGATCAACCAGTTCCAGGTCAACGAGAAGGCTGGGTTCACGTTCGCAACTGCGTTGCGCGCGCTGCTGCGCCAGGATCCGGACGTCCTGATGGTGGGCGAGATTCGAGACCTGGAGACCGCAACGATTGCCACGCAGGCTGCTCTGACCGGACACCTGGTGCTCTCCACGTTGCACACGAATGATGCGGTTTCTGCGATCACGCGCATGGTGAACATGGGGATCGAACCGTATCTCGTCGCAGCCATGTTGCGTGGTGTGTTGGCACAGCGACTGGTCCGCAAGATCTGTCCGCATTGCAAGGGCCCGACGGAACCGATTGAATCTGTGCGCACAATGGTCGCCGAGGTGCTGGGCAAGGAGCCCAAGTTCTTCGAGGGCAAGGGCTGCGGGCGCTGCCATGGCTCAGGTTATGCCGGTCGGCTCGGCATTCACGAATTGCTCATTCCGGAGGAAGGACTCATGGAAGTGATCGCCCACGGCGCATCGCTCCAGGAGTTGCGCGAAGAGGCGGATCGCACGGGCCACCAAGGCTTGAGCCATGATGGGTTCTTCAAGGCCTCGGCGGGCCTCACCACAATTGATGAAGTGTTGCGCGTTTCCGCGCTGTAGTTGCTGATTGGGATTGCGGCATGGCGACGTATGCATACAAAGCTCGGGATGCGCAAGGCCGGCCCTCGACGGGAACGGTCAACGCCACCAGTGAGTTTGATGCACGCCGGGCGATTCAGCGCGATGGAAGCATCGTCATCGAAGTGTCGCTGGCCGAAGCGGATGTGGACATTGACGCGCTCAAGACAAAGATCGCTGCGCGCCGCGTTCAGCGGGATGAGGTCATTGGCCTTGCCGCGCAACTTGGTGTCATGATCGAAACCGGTGTGCCGCTCTCGCATGCCCTCGATGCATTCATCGAGCAATCGCGCCGGCGCGGTCGGCGCGCCAACCTGGCGCCAGTCATGCAGGACGTCGCCGCCCGCATTGCATCGGGCGATCCATTCTCGCGCGCGATGGCCAAGTTCCCACGTGTCTTCCCGACGCTCATGGTGAGCCTGATGGAGGCCGCTGAGGCATCGGGCTCGATGGGCACGATGTTGGGGCGCATCTCACAGTACCTGGGCAAAGAACGCAAGATCGTCAAGCAGATTCGTGGCGCCCTTGCCTATCCATGCATGATGCTGACGCTCGCGTTCAGTATCACCGCATTCCTCGTGAGCTGGGTACTGCCTCGATTCGCACGAATCTATGAGTCGCGTGAGGCCGCCCTGCCCAAAGTTACGCAAATCATTCTGGCGTTCAGCAACTTCACAACAGATCACTGGCCCGTGCTGCTTGGAGGCTTGGCCGCGGCGGTGGTTGGGTTCTTCGCGTTTCGCGCTTCGCGATCGGGACGACGCACGATTGATCACTTCAAAGTCAGTGCGCCGGTCATTGGCCCCATGTTTACGCTCTTCTATCTCACACGCGCGACGCGAACGCTTGGCACGCTCATGGCTGCCGGTGTACCCGTGCTCGACGCCGTGCGCATTGTGCGGGGCGTAACCAACAACGTGCTGTGGGGTGACTTGTGGGCGGAAATCGAGGAGACTGTCACGGCGGGCCGGCGCATCTCCGAAGTGCTCTTGCATTCGCAACTAGTGCCGCCCGCTGCTGCACAGATGCTGGCTGCCGGTGAAGACTCAGGCCGCCTGGCACAGGTGCTTGAGCGCGTCGCCGACACGAGCGAAGACGACCTAGATCAGGCAGTCAAAACCGCAACGCAACTCATCGAGCCTGCAATGATCATCGTGATGGGCGCGACAATTGGCTTCGTTGCGATTGCTCTGCTGCTGCCAATCTTCTCTGTCGCCAGCACGATGGCAAACTAGTCACTCGTCAGCGTATCGCCGCTACAACACCATCTAGCGCTGCATCCGCCAGGGTCGCTTCGATCCGTGTCGCCCCACGAAACACATTCACGCTCGGCGTGACGACAATGTCGATCTGCCCGTTCCGTGCTCGGTTGAGCGTTTCGAAGTGTTCACCCCAATGCCATGCAACAACGCGCATGCTGCGTGCCCCGGCGACGGCGACATCAAAGCTCACATGCTTCGCGTGCTGTCCCATGCGGCGCGGCATCCCCACGCACCGAACCCCGCGCAGCAGCAGTCGCGGCTTGGGATTCGAGCGCCCAAACGGTCCCAGAGCCGTCAGTTGACGGACCGCCTCGAGCGTCAGTTCGTCAATGGTTGCCTCGCAGTCGATCGACAGTGATGGCGTCAGCATCGAGTCCGTGATGTGTTCGAGTGCATGTGCGCGCATCGCATCGGCAAACGCCGGCAGGTTTGACGTGCGCACGCAAACGCCCGCTGCCATGTCATGCCCACCAAATGACTCCAGATGCACTGCACATGCTTGGAGGGCCGCGTGCAGATTGAATCCGTCGATGCTGCGCCCCGATCCATGGCACTGCCCGTCGACCTCCTGCAACAGAATCGTTGGCCTGTGAAACCGATTGACCAGGCGCGAGCACGCAATGCCCACGATGCCGCGATGCCAATCCGGATGCGCCAGCACAATCGCTCGTGCATCGCCACTCGTCATGCCCTGCGCTTCTGCTTCCTTGCATGCGGCGTCGACGATGGTCCGTTCCAATCGCTGACGTTCGCTATTCAGTTCGCCAAGCCTTCGGGCAATGGTCCTGGCCCGATCGATGTCCTGCGTAATGAAAAGCTCAACCGCGTCTTGTGCATGCCACATGCGCCCGCAGGCATTCAAGCGCGGACCAAGCTGAAAGCCGGCAGCTTCCGCATCGATCTCCGCAGAGACCAATCCACTTTCTGCGACCAGAGCGCCAAGCCCCAAGAGTGACGTCGAGCGCACGCGTGCCAGACCAAAACGTGTGATGATCCGATTGTCTCCCTGTAGGGGCACGACGTCCGCGACGGTTCCGAGTGCCGCCAACGCGAGCAAATCCAGCAGGAGCTTCTGCATATCAGGCGCGACGCGCCCGCCGCCTGCTGCAAGCGAGGCAAGTCGCCACGCCGCCTGAAACGCGACGCCGGCGCCGCTCAAATGGGCCCATGCATCATCGTCCTGCGCGGCGCCATCGCCCACGCGAGGATGCACAATCGCATACGCCTCGGGCAACGCGCCATTCGAGGGCGGGTTGTGATGGTCCGTGATGATGAGGTCGATACCTAACTCGCGCGCCGCGCGGGCCGGTTCGATTGCAGTGATGCCGCAGTCGACGCTCACAATCACCTGCACCCCGCCGGATGCCAAGTCGCGCACCGCGTCAGTGTTGATGCCATAGCCCTCATCAAGGCGGTGGGGGATGTAGTTGGTCAACTTTGCCTGGGGCGAGATCCGCGTCATGACATGGTGCAGAATGGCTGTCGCGGTAACGCCATCGACGTCATAGTCGCCATAGATCGCAATGTGCTCATCGCGCTCGAGCGCCTCGAGCAGTCGGTTCGCCGCCGCATCGAGCCCTGGGATCAGCACGGGGTCGGACAGATCCATCAGCACGGGGGAGCAGAACGCCCGGGCGTCATCCGGCAGGCCCATGCCCCGGGCGATCAGCACCCTGGCCACAAGCGGCTCCACCGCCAGGGTACGGGCCAAGGCGGCCTCGCCGGGCCTCGCAACCGCGCCAAGGGCTTCCGGCGTGCGCCATCGATGGGTGAGTCCTCGCATCTTTCCCGAGGATACCCGGACCTGATGCCCATCCAGGCGCGTTTCTGCCGATCCCCCGTTCCCCAAGCTCAAGGCCTCCCCCGCATTCGCTACCCTATCGCCCCGCTCGACGCCGAAAAGGAACATGGAGCGACCTGCAGTGCCAGATTCGACACCCTTCCAATCCGTTGTCTTCCTCGGCGCGCCCGGCACCGGGAAGGGCACCCAAGGCAAAGTCCTCGGCGCGATCCCAGGTTTCTTTCACCTTTCCACGGGCGACATGTTCCGCGCGCTCGACCCCGCATCGGACCTGGGCCGCGAGTTCCTCAAGTACTCCATCCGCGGCGAACTCGTTCCCGACGCCTTCACGGTCTCGCTCTGGCAAGAGCACATGGCCAAGCTCATCGCCGCGAAGAAATTCAATCCCAAGAGCGAACTACTTGTGCTCGATGGCATCCCACGCAACGCGAACCAGGCCAAGCTCATGGACGGGCTCGTCAACGTGCTGCGCATCGTTCACCTCGACTGCCAGGATGAGGGTGAGCTCGTCAAGCGTTTGCAGCTGCGCGCAACCAAGGAAGGTCGTCCCGACGACGCCAAAGAGGAGGTCGTGCGCCGCCGCCTCGAGGTGTATCGGGAAGAGACCAAGCCCGTACTCGCCCACTACCCCGAGCGCGTGATTGCGACGGTCAATGCCGTTGGCACGCCAGCCGAGGTCTTGCTGGCCGTGCTCAACGTGCTTGCCCCGGTCCACACCGCGCACTTTGCCAACCCATTGTCCTAGACGGGTGCGGCAGGATGCAGCCCCCGGTATGCTTGCGCGCATGCATGCCGCCCGGACCAGCCCGGCGCTCGGAGATCGCTTGAATGTGGCGATCGAGGTCGCCAAAGCCGCCGGCCGTATCACGCTCGACTACTTCAACAGCGCTTCGCTTGGCATTGAGGAGAAAGCCGACGGCACCCCCGTCACCGAGGCGGATCGCAACGCGGAGCTCTATATCCGCGACGAAATCCAAATGCGTTTCCCTGATGATGGCTTCATGGGTGAGGAATTCGGTTCGATCGCCGGCACAAGCGGGCTGCGCTGGATCGTCGATCCCATTGACGGCACGAAGTCCTTTGTGCATGGCGTGCCACTGTACGGCTGTCTTGTTGCTGTCGAGGCCATGGGGGCCAATGAGCGTGATCACGAAAGCCTCGTTGGCGTCGTGCATATGCCCGCCCTGGGCGAAACGGTCTATGCCTCGCGTGGTGGTGGCGCCTGGTGCGCACAAGGCGACGCCAAGCCAGTGCAAGCTCGTGTGTCCGCGACCGCACGCCTGCGCGACGCGATGTTCGTCTACACGTCGCATGACTACTTCAAGATGACCGGACAAACAGAGGTGCTCAATGCGCTGCTTGCACGCTGCGGGCACACGCGGGGCTGGAGCGATTGCTACGCGCACCTGCTTGTTGCAACCGGACGAGCGGATATCGTCGTGGAGCCTGCGGTGCTGCATCCCTGGGACATCGCGCCCATGACTGTCATTGTTGCTGAGGCGGGCGGACGCTGCACCGATTGGCGCGGGGCCGCCACCGCCTATGGCAAGACCGGCGTCTCCACAAACGCGCGCCTCTATGACGAAGTCATGGCACTGATTCAGGGGATGTGATTCGTCAATCAACGACGCGCTGATATCGCCATGAAGCACTGCGCTCTTGGCCGCCTTGGACTCCATAGATTCGCCCGACCAACACATCCGGTGACTCCAGGATGTAGCTGATGCGATATGGAAAATCGTGCGACTTGTCTTCGAAGGCGACCTGCGCACCGTCAGCGTTGAGCATGGCAAAGGCGTGCGTGTCCTGCCCCTGTGGCGAGGCGACAAAGTACACCGTCCCATCGGCTCGTCGCTCGATGACCATCGACTCGGCAAAGAGCTCTTTGCCATCCTTCACGGTCGACGCCGCTCCGATCATTTCACCGGTCGGCGCGACGCGCCACGACTCCGTGGTCACCGCGCCTTCGCCTGTTGTGCGCCACGTGCCGAGCATCCATGGAAACAGTGCGCCATTCGAAGGAGAGGGTGCATGATCCAGTTGCGTCGCGCAACCACCAAGACCAGCAATCACCAGCACAACCAGGAATGCTCCGCGCTTCACGCTGCGACCTTCGCCGATGTGCGAAGACGTGCCCAAGCCATGGGCAACACCGCCCACGCCCCGAACAACGTGCAGTTCCACGCGAGATCGCCAAGCAGCGTGTTTCGGAAGAAAGGTAAGCCCGCAACGTAGCACTCAACCAACCCGCCAAACGATCGCGCATACAGCCCCATCGTGAAGAACGCTGCGAGGTTTGTCACTCCGAAGAACAGCACAGAACCAAGCACGCTCGCGCCAAGCACGCGCAGGGGCATCCACTTGCCACGCACGAAGCGCCCAAGCAGCGCCGGCGCGGCCAGTCCGGCGTACACCGCGACCATGAGCCACGCGTCGTACAGTCCGGGGCCAAACAGGTCGCCGATCAGCAGGGCTGCCATCGGCACGAGCATGGCCACCGCTCGATTGCGAATCATGAACCCGGCAAAGAGTGCCGTTGCGGCAACGGGCGTGACGTTCCACGTGTGCGGCACGATGCGCATCACAACACACAGCGCCACCAACAACGCTGCAATACCCCAGGCACGCAATCGAGCGCCGTCATTCATTCGTTGCATCCTTCATACGGCCGAAGCGCCAGGTAATCTCATCACCATCGTGGACCACTTGCTGACCCATCCCGACCTTCGCAAATCCGTCGTTCACCCAATACAGCCAGTTCGTCGAGCCCGGCCCCTTGAGTTCGTTGGAAACGCCTTCGATCGACATCAAGAACGCCTTGGGGCCCTCACCCTTGTACTCAAACTGCAGCGGGCACTCGTGTGCACGCGCTGCCAGCATCACATCCAAGGCCGTCGCCCCGTCTTGCATCTCGGGCAGCGTGTATCGCATCTCAAAACCATTGGCGAAGTCAATCGTGAGCGCGACGGTAGCGTGCTGCGCTTGCGCTTCAGCATCATCCGCAGGCGCTGTCGCCAAGAGGGCTGGAACGCCAATCAGTGCCGCCCCCAACAACGCCCACCGATTGGTTGGCAACGGTTTTCTCATCTGCGCATCGTATCGCAATCGCAGGACCCTCATTGCGGCAGTTTCTGCGCGACCTCTGGCATGATCGCCAGCGCGCGATACAAGCTCGTGATGGCCTCGTCCTCGTGTTCGTCCGCCGCCGCCGACCACGCCCGATTCATCTGCCGCTCCAGAGCCGCAAACCGATCCATCAACTCCGCAAAGCCACCAAGGCCAAGTGAGCCAATGAGTGCCGGGCGATCCGCCACGAATGCCGGTGCATAATCCCGCTGAATCACGCCAATGCGTTCAACGATCATCGCATTGCGCACCCGCGGCTCGCGCACGCCTGCCAGATCGCGCTGTAGCGTTTCGAGTGCGTTATTGATCTGCGCAAACGCAGCCGACGCGCCGGCGCGTTCGTCGCCCCCCGTCTCACGCGTCGCTGCAATTTCCTGCTTCGTCGCGCGTCGGACAACCATCGCCCCCACGAACAAACCAAATGCGCTCGCCAGGAACCCCCAGCCCATGAAGCGCCCCGCCTTGCCAAACCAGCGCTCCGCGGAGAACTTGCTCACGCGCACCGAACGCACATCCCGCTCGCGCAGCAGCCCAAGCAGATCCTCCGTCACGCGGTCCCCCGTGCGACCAATCGGAAGCACCGCCTCACGCCGTGCAAGCAATGTCTCACCCGTAGGCTGCATGTCTAGCGCTTCAAGCTCCGGCCCCGAAGATCCCTCAGAGTCAGAAGCGTCCGCCGCCGGCATCAGTTCAACCGCGCGTTCCTGTTCTTCCTGGTAGGTGTCTTCACCATCCTGATATCGCTTGATCGCCTGCACGAGCTCGAAGTCGCCATGCGGGTCGTACTTGCCAGCTGGCGATGACAGCTTGGCAAAGTTGTCACTCCCGTCAGCAGGCAGCAGCGCATTGTTGGCGGCGTCAGGCGTGCCAATGTCAACCAAATACGCGGTCGATGCAGTGATCGCCCCAACAATCAGCGACGCGGTAATCAGTAAGTAGGCCAGCATCTTCATGACGTTGCTCCCTTTCTGGCCTTACGCCTGTTGCCACAACACAAGCAGATTGACGCCCAGAGCGAGCAACGCGTCGCCCACGATGAATCCCGCCGCGACGGGCACGCCCCATTCCTCAGCATTGCGCCGCCCGAAGATCGCACCAACGATCATGTTGATCACACACCCGATGCCATACGTCGCGATGTACACCATGGGCAAATACATCGACAAGCCAATCAGCACGCCAAGTCCACTGAAGGCGCCAAGCCCGAGCAGCCCGCCCAGGAGCGCCCCCGTGCCATACAACGCATAGGGCATCGCTCCGCCCTGCACGCCCGTGATGACCGCTTGCAACGCCTGGGCCTGCGGCGCCGTCGTGTCCGTGCCGGGCCCCATGGCAATGCCATACTTCGCCTTGTTCGCTTCGACGATGATCAAGAGCACCAACATGCAGATCACCGGGCCAAGGCCGGAGAGAATCATCTCCACCGTCTGTTGTCGCTTGGGGCTCGCGCCAACCAAGTAGCCCGTCTTCAGGTCCGACATCATGTCAGACGCGACTGTGATCGCCACGCACAACGCCGCGCCGATCAACACCGCCGCCGTCACGCCGCCAGGCCCGCCCAGCACCATCACTAGCACAACCGTAAGCAACGCCATGCCCGAAATGGGCGACCAATCGGTCATGCCCGTGCATTGCGCGATGATAATACCCGCAAACCAAATCCACAGCGCACCGACAATCGCAATGATCGCCGCACGCAAGTGGGGCGATAGCTTTGCCCGCGCCAAAAGTCCCGGTCGCGACGCATTCAACTGTTTGGCAACCTGCGCTTGCTGTGCATCATCCGCCTTCTCAAAGGCTTGCAGAGCCTCATCACTCGCGAACGCAATGACGTAGCCGTCATACGTGGTCTCGAACTGTGTCTCATGCGCCGCGTCAATGTGCTGATGCGTCACCGGGCAAATATTGTTGATGGGTCGCTCACCCGTCTTGTCCGCCGCGACATACAACAGCCCGAGCGACACGATCACCGCGATCAGCAAGACGCCAAGTCCAAGCTCATCGCGCCCGCCGGAACTGGCCCCCTTCGGACCGCCAATGGACTTGAATGCCGCCTTGATCGCAGGCAGCGACGCAATCACACCCATCATCGCGCCGCCCAACAGCAGCCCAATCCCCAATGGCCGGTTGATCTGCGCATACGCCCAGCCCGGCACCTCGTCCGCATGCATGCTTGCAGGCGCCCAGCCCATCTTGAACAGCATCGGGTTGATCACCAGATACGCCAGCACGCCACCCGCGAGCACGAACAACCCGGCTCGCCCGGTCAAATACCCGGCGCCAAGCGCGAACGGTGCAATCGCAAACACCAATTGCATTTCCTCGGGCAGCCCCAACCATCGACCCACGTCTACCGTGCTGTCCGTAATGAGTTGGTCTGGCACGCCATTGCGATCCCGATCCACACGCCGCGTCAGCACCTGCGCCTGCTCGTGATCGACCCCGTCCGCCTCGAAGTCAATCACATCGGTCAACAGCGAAGCTTTGTCGCGATCAAACGTCAGTCGCTCGTATTGCGCCTTCAACTCGGGATAGTTCGGCACCAACTCCAGCACGCGCACTCGCTCGGCACGCTCGGCTTCCGGCAAGCTCGCCGTCGGGTTGCGTACCGCATCGAGGCGCTTGGCCAACAACCCATCGAGTTCTTCCTGATCCTCCGCCAGCATGAGCCCGCTGCGAGCCGATAACTCGTCAAACCGCGCTCGCTCCGCATCGGTCAAAGGATCCGATGGCGGCGCGAGGTACACGTCGACGAAGGTCTTGTGCGCCGCCGCCGCCGCTTCGTACTTTGGCGTCAGTTCCGCAAGCTGCGCATCAAGCGCTTCGATCGCCGCCGCCGCTTCACTCGGGTTGCCCTCGGGCGCGCCCTCATACTCGGGCGTCATCCGAATCTCGAGATCGCCGTACCCGATGTACGGAATGCTCGCCCACCCAGTCTTGATCGACTTCAGACTAGTCCAAGGCAGCTTTTCGCCCGAGTTCTCCGCCGATGCCAGATACGCGCGCTTTGCAAGTTCCGGGGGATAGGCAGGCACGCGCGAACGATCCTGCGGGTCTTCCACTTTGGTCAGAATCGCATGCTGCCCGACCTCATTGGCAAACTTCACATCCTGTTCGAGTGCGTCAACCTTTGCCTTGGCTTCGCTCTTTGCCGACTCGTCCTTCGTTTTGTTGAAGGCGTCGCGCGCTTCTTCAAGTGCCACGATCGCCTTGCCGTGCGCGATGACCTCCGCCGGCGCCGCCTGCGTCTCAATCCAACCCGCGATCTCTTTCGTCAGCAGCATCTGGCCGCGCGTAATGCGTTCGCGCTGCACCAGGTCCGTCAGCGCCACCGTGTCGGCGGGTTTCAGCAGCGCGGGCAATTCCTTTGGCGCCACCATGACAGCTGCCACCACCACGCCCAGGACCAGCAAGATTGCCTTGGCCGGCCCCGCCCCCGGGCTCTTCAGGATCGCCGCCACTGCAGTGCCCGATGGGAAGCGCAGTCGCTCGATATCGAGCATCTGTTTGCGCAGCGGAATAATAAACGCACACCCAAGCACCGCGCCCGCCACGCACGCCGCCGTGATCAACCAAAATTCCACCGAATGCACCGACAGCTCAAAGCCAAGCAGCAGCAGCACCGGCACCGTAAAGATCACGCCCGAATTGGGCGTGTTCACCGCCGACGCAATCGTTTGCCCAATGTTGACCTCGAGGATCGATCCCTTGCGCAGCGCGCCGCGCAACACGCCGAATCCCAACACCGCCGCAATCGACGACCCGACGATCGTAAATCCGATCTTCAACCCCGCATACGTGATCGCGGCGTTCATGATCGCGCCGGCAATTACGCCGAACACGATCGAAGAGATCGTCACTTCCCGGTACGACGCCTTCGCCCCGCCCCCCGCAGAACCAGATGTGCTCGCCGGCAGGCCGGGGGTCGTGGGCTCATCCATCGCAGAAACTCCTCGTACAAACCAGGTGATTGCGGTCGATCAGACCTATGGTGACGCCCACAGCCGCTCCACACAAGGGGCTCATTCCGCCATGGGTTCACATCGACGCCAAGTCAGATCTGCCCGGCCAGCATCGCCTCCGCCAGTGCCGCCAGCTCGTCATCGTCGTTGGCCGGTTCCGGCTCCGTTGCCGCGACCGCACGGGCCTTGGGTGAACCAAGCCGGGTCAGCCGCAGTCCGAAGTTCTCCGCGACCTTCACCGCCGTGCCGGCCCCGATGACCCGGTTGTTCACCAGCAATTCGAGCTCTTCCTCTGCGTTCTTGGGCAACTCGATAATGCTGCCCGGCACCAGGCGGACCACGTCCCCGAGAGACATCCGCCGCTCGCCAAGGCGCACAATCACCGGCACCCGCAGCTTCAGAATGCGATCGAGGGTGGCATCCACGACCTACCTATCGGCGCTTCAGGCGGCGGGGGATGAAGAGCCGCCTCGCCTGACCACGGCCGATTGCCTACCCCCCGTACCGTCCGATCAGCAGCGTCACATTGTGCCCGCCAAACCCGAACGTGTTGTTCATGGCATAGCGGCAGGACCGCTCCCGCGCCGTGTGCGGCACGAAATCAAGGTCGAACCCATCATCCGGGTTTTCGCAATTGATGGTGGGCGTGACAATCCCTTCGCGGATCGCTCCCAGGCACGCCAGCATCTCAACCCCGCCCGACGCCCCGAGGCAGTGGCCCACCATGCTCTTGGTGGAGCTCATCATCAGCTTCCCGCCCTTGGACTTGCGGGCGTGATCGCCGAACACACGCGTCACCGCCGCCACTTCTGCCGCATCTCCAAGCGGCGTCGATGTGCCGTGCGCATTGACATAGTCGATGTCGCTCGGATTCAACCCCGCATCCTGGAGCGCAAGCGTCATCGCCCGCGCCGCGCCGCGCCCCTCAGCATCCGGCGCCGTGATATGCGCCGCATCCGAGGACGCTCCATACCCCACAAGCTCCGCCAAGATTTCCGCACCGCGCGCCTTCGCATGCGCTTCCGTCTCGAGCACCAGCACGCCCGAACCTTCCGACAGCACGAATCCATCGCGATCGCGATCAAACGGGCGCGACGCCTTCGTCGGTTCGTCATTGCGCGTCGACAGCGCCTTCATCGTCATGAACGCGCCGAGCGTCAGCGAACAAATCGCGCCCTCCGCCCCGCCCGCGACCATCACATCCGCTTCGCCCCGCTGCATGATCTTGAACGCATCGCCAATCGAATGGCCCGACGATGCGCACGCAGTCGCATGTGCCGACGATGGCCCCTGAAGTCCGAAACGAATCGATACGTCGCCCGATGCTGCGTTCGGCATGAGCCGTGGCACCGTAAACGGACTGATGCGGTCCGGGCCCTTTTCCGTCAGCACGCCCTGCGATTGCTCGATCGTCAGGATGCCGCCAATGCCAGAGCCGATGATCACGCCGCAACGCGTCGCATCGCACTTGCCGAAGTCGATACCGCTCGACTCAACCGCTTCCACCGCAGCAGTAATGCCCAGCTGCGCAAAGCGGTCGATCCGCCGCGCTTCGCGCGGGTCGATCCGCCGCCCGGGGTCAAAGTCTTTGATCGCACCCGAAATGTGTACCGACCACTTCTCGCGCGGCCAGCGCTCAAACCACGCGTCCGTAATCGAAGTGATCCCGCTCCGGCCTGCGCGCATGCCCGCCCACGAACTCGGTGCGTCGAGTCCAAGATTCGTCACCGCGCCCACGCCAGTAATGACGACGCGCGGCGTGCCGGATTGGGAGGATCGGCTTGCGCTCATTGTCAACGGTCGAGGATGCCGAAGCTCACGCGGATGTCGCGATGCCCTTTTCCTGGCAGATGAAGTCGATGGCCTCGCCAACCGTCTTGATCTGCTCGGCCTTGTCATCCGGAATCGAGGTCTCAAACGCGTCCTCGAACTCCATGACAAGCTCGACCGTGTCCAGGCTGTCGGCGTTCAAATCGTTCACGAAGCTCGTCTCCCGGGCCAACTGCGAACGGTCGACGCTCAACTGCTCCGCCACGATGTCCATCACCTTGGACTCAACCTCATGTTCGGTCACGATCGTTCTCCTAGGCTGCCGCCCGACCCGCCCCTTCGCCGGGGAGGCCTTGACGGAGTCTTATCACTCGGTGGGGAATATAGCGGCCCCGGGGAACCCGGGCGAGCGGGGCGACGCCACCACCGCGACCACCCGTTTTTCGAGCACTTGCGCCAGTGCCGTCGATCTCACCCTATGTGGACACCTTCGCCACCATCGCGCCCCTCGACCGCCTCCCCAAGGTCTTCGTCGTCGGCTGCGCCAAGTCCGGCACCACCTGGGTCCGCAACATCCTCAATGGCCACCCCGCGATCGTCGTCGATGGCGAGGGCGGCTTTGGCTGGCGACTCCTCCCCGAACTCGCCGCCGCCGTCCGCCGCTTCAACCAGCACCAGGCCCAGCACGCCCACCCCCAGCACACCATGGTCAGCGACGACGAGTTCAAGACCCTCTTCCGCTTTGCCGTCCTCCAGCGCCTCGCCGCCTACCTCGACCGCTCGGGCAAAGACCCCGCCGCCGTCCGTCTCATTGGCGACAAGACCCCCCAGCACACCGTCGTCCTCGCCCAGCTCGCCGCCGCCTTCCCCGAGGCGAAGTTCGTCCATGTCGTGCGCGACCCCCGCGACGTCGTCACCAGCGCGTGGTTCCATTTCGAGCAAGGTGGCCGCGAGGGCGGCAAGACCTTCGAACAACACGCCGAAGCCTTCGTGAACGGCCCCTGGAAGGTCGGCGTCGGCGCCGCACTCGCCGCCGAACGCGCCCTTGGCTCCAAGCTGCTCCACATGCGCTACGAGAGTCTGCACGACGACGCCACGGGCGAAGTGCTCCGCCTGCTCACCTTCCTTGACATGCAAGCCGATGACGCCACCGTCCAGCGCTGCGTCGATGCCGGCAGCTTCGAACGCGCCTCAGGCGGACGCCGCCAAGGCGAGGAAGACACCGCCCACTTCTATCGCAAGGGCGCCTGCAACGACTGGCTCAACCACATGGACGCCGACACCGCCGCCCGCATCTGCCGCGACGTCGCGCCACTGATGGAGCGCTTCGGGTATGACCCGTCGGGCAGCCCTGCAATTGCGTCCGAGCGCTGCTCCACGCTCGTTTCAGGAGAACCTTAGGAAGTTTGTCGGCACTTGATATAGTCACCTCGTTCGATACATGTTCGAAGTGGTGCCTGCATCTCCCGGAGGGTGCTGACGTGAACGCTTCTGAGACAAGCGGTCGTTCCGATGCGGTGACGGATCAACTCTGTCCTTCGTGCCAGAAGCGCCCGATCGTGACGGCATATAAGTACCCGTTCTTTCGCGGCTATGTGCTCGCGTGGTCGCATGGCGAGCGCCGATCGCTCGGATGTTGCTCGTGTGTGCGCAAGCAGATGCTCGCGGAGTGCGCCAAAGCAGTCACCTTCGGCTGGGTCTCACCGAAAGCATTGCTCTGCACGGTGTGCTGTACGCCCGTCACCTTCGCTCGCGCCTTGGCGGTGCGGCCCAAGCCGCACAAGGTTCGCGAACTGCTCGATGAATTGGGCATCCCGACCAATCAGCATGACCTTCGCGTCAACGATGCGCTCTATTCCGTCGCTGCCGCAATGATCAAGGCCGATGGTTACGCCGAACCGAGCGAGATCGATCTTGCCGCGGAGTTGCTCGCACGGCTGATCCCGGACTTTCAAAAGGACGCGCTCGTCGCCCGGGTCGAGTCATGGAAGGCGGGTGCGGCGCCGGGCGAGTACCTCATTTTCCTCAACAAGTTCCTCAACGCCAAGGGCCGCGACATGCTGCTCATGCTCATGGCGGGCATCGCCCTGGCCGACGGGCGCGCCGATGCGCGAGAGCGCAAACAGTGGATCACCGCAGCCATCACCCTGGGCTGGTCCAAGGCGGACGCCAAGGCACGCTGGGCACAGCTCGAAGCAGGCGAATCGGCGCCGGCCGCCGACGAGCCCGAGCATGTCGCCACCTGAGGACGACCCTGGCGCCAGGCGAATCAGCGCACAAAAAAGCGGACGGGGCGGGATTCGAACCCGCGATACAGGTTTACCCTGTATGCCGGTTTAGCAAACCGGTGCCTTCAGCCGCTCGGCCACCCGTCCGGACTTCCCTTGCCAATGGCAAGGCGGGGCATCTTCCCCCGCGCCGGCCCGTTTGTCCAGCCGCACGCGCCAATGACCGTGCTTTTGGCGCTCGATACAACAATTCGCTCGCGACACGCGGCCTGATCTGGCAAACTAAGATCGTCGAGGCAAAGCAAGTCGGAGCCCAATGCGACAGCCACACGTCATTGCCAGTTTGGTCAGTGCCCTCCTCGCCGTCATTGCGGCCAATGTCACGGCGCCGGACCGATCGGCCCTGAGCCCGCCCGATGCCGAGGCGGAGTCCGGCCCCACGCCCGATGGCCGCGCCGAGTTCTTCGAGATGCAGCGCCGCCGCCTCGACGGCAGAGACGTGCCGCCGGACCACCTCCTCCGCGTCTTCGAAGACATCCGAACACGCGAGCGCGCCCCGGACCAGCGCACCGGCGAGATCGTTACCGGCTGGACCGAGCTCGGGCCCGGCAACGTCGGCGGGCGCACACGCACGCTCGTCATCGATCCGATCAGCTCGTTCGTCATGTACGCAGGTGGCGTGTCGGGCGGCGTGTGGAAGACCACCAATGGCGGCGCTTCCTGGTTCTCGCTTGATGACATGATGCTCAACATGTCGGTCTGCACCATCGCAATGGACCCGACCGACCACAACACGCTCTACGCTGGCACAGGCGAAGGCATGTGGTATGGCACGGGCGACGCCGGACGCGGCAATGGTATCTTCAAATCCACCGACGCCGGCGCCACTTGGACGCATCTCTCGAGCACGGCAAACGCGCACTTCAACTTTGTCAACAAGCTCGTGATCAGCCCGAACGATTCAGCGCGCATCTACGCCGGTACGCGCAGCGGCGTCTTCCGTTCCGTCGATGCTGGGGAGAGCTGGCAGCTCGTCCTCGCCAATTGGTGGCAGGTTGACCCTGGCGCCTCCCAAAGCAGCAATGGCTGCCAGGTTGGGTGCCTCGATCTTGCTATCCGCAACGACACCATCCCCGACACGATCTTTGCTGCGTTTGGATCCTTCCTGGACGACGGGCTCTTTCGCTCGACTGACGGTGGCGCAACCTGGTCGCTTGTCCTGACCGATCCCGAGCAAGGCCGCATGTCGCTCGCGCTCGCCCCGTCAGACAACAGCACGCTCTACGTCTCAATGGCGAACAATGCAGACCTTGGTGAACCCATGGGCAAGCTTGTGCAGGTCTATCGCTCAATCGATGGCGGCGCGACGTTCCAACCACGCGCCGATCTTGCAAACGATCCGTTCGCCCCGTGGCTGCTGAGCAATCTCAACTACAGCGTTGGCTGCTACGGCAGCTTGAACACGGGCCAAGGCTGGTACGACAACATCATCGCCGTCGACCCCATCGACCCCAACATTGTCTGGATCGGTGGTGTTGACCTGCTGCGCTCTGATGATGGCGGCGCAACCTGGGGTGTCGCCCGCGACGACTCGGGCGGCGGCTCGCTTGCCTACCCACATGTCGATCAGCACGGCATCGTCTTTCATCCAGGCTATGACGGCATCACCAATCAGATCATGTTCGTCACAAACGATGGCGGCATCTATCGCACCGTCAACGCCCGCGCCACGCCAAGCTATGTCACGTGCCCCGTCAATGCGCCCGCTGCGCCGCCCGGAATCGCCTGGCAAGCACTCAACCTCGATTACGGTGTCACGCAGTTCTATCACGGTGACACCTCGCCAACGATCGATCGATTCATCGGGGGCACGCAGGACAACGGCACCATCGGGGTCTCATCCGCCACCGGACTCAACAATTGGCTCCGCCTGCTGGGATCCGATGGTGGCTACTGCGCCATCGATCCCACCAACCCAAGCGTCATGTACATGGAGACCCAGTATTTTCCGAACATCTACAAGACCACCAGCAGCGGGGCGTCAGTCACCCGCGCCGTCGCAGGCATCATGGATTCTGATGGCCTCTTCATCACGCCCTTTGCGATGGATCCATCGAATCCGCAGATCCTCTGGACGGGCGGCTCGCGACCCTGGTATACCACTGACGGCGCGGCATACTGGCTCCCCGCACGCACAACCGCATTCTCAAGCGGCGGCAGGATCTCAGCGATCGCCATCGCCCCAACTGACAGCAACATTGTTTGCATGGGCCTCTCCAATGGCCGCGTCTTTCGATCGACGAACGCGCTCGCGCCGCTGCCGATCTGGACAGAATCCAACAGCGCGCAGGGCCTCATTGACGGCGCTTATGTCTCCTCCATCGCAATTCATCCAACTGATCCTGCCATCCTCTATCTCACGTATTCCACCTATGGCGTGCCGCACGTGTATCGCACAATCGATGGTGGTGCATCGTGGGCGCGCATTGATGGCGCCGCGCCGAACGACATTCCGGACATCCCTGCGCATTGGATCGCCCCGCGCCCAAGCAACCCAAACCAACTCTTCCTGGGCACGGAACTTGGCGTGTTCACGTCAAACGACGCGGGGACAACATGGATACCTGTTCCAGGCATCCCGCACACCATCGTCGAGACGCTCGATTTCCAGCGTGACGATCAACTCGTGGCCTTCACGCATGGACGCGGCGCATGGCGAGCCACCCTCGTCTGCGCAGGGGACTTGACGGGCGACCAACTGATCAACCTCGACGACCTACAGGCGCTCCTCTTCGTGTTTGGCAGCGTCGTACCACCGGGCACGGGCCCCGATCTCGATGGCTCCGGCACCGTCGATCTGGGCGACCTGCAGCTGCTGCTCTTCAACTTCGGGCAGTCATGCGCATAGAGCGCCGAAGCACGCAGCAAAATCGGTTCGCCCGACGGCAAGCGTGCAGCAGGTCAATCATCGTCGTCGTCCCTTGCCCGCTCTCGGCTGCTCGATCCAGATCGCTCCGTTGTGAGAGGGGCCGCGCCACCAGTCCGCGCCTGCACCCCAAACTCATGCACAAGCCGCCCTCCTGCGTGAGCGGCATTGGCGACCGCCAGCGTGCAGGCCGCGTGCGCCAGGAGGTAACCAAGCCCCCCTGCGACAACCGCTCGATGACCAATCTTCTTGGGCCAGACGAAGCAAGCGCCAACCCCAACACAGAGCACTGCGGCCAACACCGTCATGAAATTGCGCGCCGCCTCGCCGAGCTCCTCGTGGCGATCCAAGGCACTGTCAACCCCAGCAATACCCTCAGCCAACTCCTCGGCAGCACTCCCAGTTGATGTGGCCAGCCACGCGCCGAAAGTGCCCAAGACCATAAGTAGTGCGCTGCAAACCAAGAGCGCCCGCGTGTGCTTCTGCCAAACGAGCGCCATCAAGAGCGTCACCGGAACCGCGAACATGAGAGCAATCGGGAAGTGAACAACCAACGGATGCATGCCGTCCCATGGCGGCATCGGAGGAATCGTGAACATGTCGTGCCCTTTCAACACGCCCCATCCGCACAATGATATTCATGGGTGAGTGCAAGTCGAGCGCATGACATCTGGCAATGACGATGAGAGCGAGTCTCAATCTCAAGCAGCCTCGATGCAGTCAATGTCGATCGCAGCCGACTTGCTCGCGCCGCTTCTCAATGCCGGTGCGATCCGCGTTGTTGGCCCGTGTTCCGTTCTACTGCGCGGGCGGCGCTTCGAACCAATAGTCCAACGTGTAAAAGTGCGCCCCGCCCTCTCTGATATCGATGGCCATCATGCCGCGCAGGCCCGCCAACTCGTCCGTCGCCGAGTCCGGCACCACAGTCACAGTCAAGCTTGGCTCACCGCGCGTCATCACGCCATTGTGCTGCAGGCTGAAGGCGCCCCGTTTGCCGTGGAGCGTCCCCTCAAACCGCTCGATCGCCACATACCCCGCCGACCCGCGCACGTCCGTCATCGCGGTCAGCATTTGCCCCGTGGCCTCGCCCGTCATGTCGCCGTGATACGTCTTGTCGAGCATCATCCGCCCCGGCGTGCCCTCGTCAGCAGTGGGGGTGATGTTCACATCAAACGGCCCCTCGGCGTGGTGCGTTGCAGCAGTGGTCATCGGTTCAGCGCTGCCTTTCATTGCGTGCTGCGATGCCGAGCATCCAGTAAGGATGGCAAGTGCGATCGCAAGTCCAAATGCCGGGGCGTGGCGTGTCATGAGCGGCAATGTACCAAGGCCGACGCACGTGCCGTAGGATGTGCATAACGCCGGGCCCGTGGCGGAATGGCATACGCGGCGGACTTAAAATCCGCTGTCTCGCAAGGGACATGTGGGTTCAACTCCCACCGGGCCCACTGGTACGAAGGACATGCCCATGTGGAAACACCTTCTCCAAGCGTGCGCGTGTGCCGTCCTGCTTGCGGCGCCGTCCCTCGCCGCACCGACCGCTGAGGAGACGCGCAAAGAGTTCGAACAAATCGCGGCGGAGCTCAAGTTCCTCGACCTCAGCTGTGTGCTCTGGGATCGCTCGCTCGGGGCCGAATATGTCGGTCAACAGGCCGCGCAGGAACACGACAAAGCGTTAGCGGAGGTCATGCACGGCGACTTCGCCTGGGACATCCTGCAGTCACTGTTGCGGGATGAAGACCCTAAGGTGCGCACCCTTGCGCTGGTTGCTCTCTTTGGGCGAGAGGATCCCTCTGATTTGCAAGCGATCGCCACGTTGGCAAACGATGCCGAACTGTCGTTCCCCGGGCTCAAGCCAATAAGCCTCCCCGGGGGCTTTCCTGCCCCCGAGCTTTCGGAGCTGCTCAGCGACCAGACCGTTGGCCACTTCGCAACCGAGATGCTCGGCCTGTACGGCGTTCGCCATGCCTACGGCGGCGTGACGCAGGAGGAGTGGCTGGCCTATTGGGAACATCGAGCGAACCGCTCCCATTGTCTCTCGTGGTTCCATGTGCAGTACGAGCGCGCCCATCGCGGCAGTCACCCCATCCGCGGCGATGCTTTTGAGCGGATCAAGAAAGTACGCGAACGCATCGATGCCCTCGAACGCGACGAGCGCGCGTGGACGCTGTTCCTTCTCTACGACCGCGAGGGAAGCGGCGCGTTGGTGACCGAGGATGAACTGCTGCAACTCGCGCGAGAGCTTGGGCGAGACAAGCTCGAGCGCATGCTGACATACGATCTTCAGTCCGACGATCCCGACAAGAAGATCATAGGCTGGCGACACCACTGGATGATGACCTTCGTGCTCGGACACGCAGACCAATTGCTTGAACCCGACGACTGCGACTGGTTGCTTGAGCGCCAAGCGTACGAGTACAATTACCGCGAGCGCAACGACTCCAATCCGCTTCTGTCGCCGTGGTGGTCAATCGCAGCTGCGCAGCTCCAGCCCGATCGGGCGCGCGACATCCTCTATTCCGCGATCGGCCACTTTCAAGGGCGGTTTGATTGCGACGAGCGCCGGGATGTCTACGTCGCGCTCTGGAATCTCGTCGGCGAGTCGGAGAAGTTCTTCATCCAGGAGTGGTTCTACAATCGGGAACCCGATGTGGGCTGCAGCTCGCTGGGCAAGCAGGCCGAGTTCATTCGGGATATTGCGATGGATCGTTCGAACGCTCCGCTAATCGCATTCCTCCTCGATCACAGGCTTGGTTGGAAAGGTCTGGATTGGAGTGCTGTGGAGAGCGCCGCGCGCATCGTCAACAAATGGGCCGGCGAGCCCATCATCACTGAGGACGAGTTGCGCGAAGCATGGCATCCGCTCGGTTACCGATCGTTCGCAGCTTACGATTCCACGCCAGATCATCGCGAAGAGACCGAAGCGCTTGCGAGATTGGTTGATAAGTGGAGTCGCCGTCTCGTTCAGGCCACGCCACAGTGGTGCCCCGACTATAAACGGTAACGATCACACATACACCCGCCGGTTATAGATCCACCACTCCAGCATCACAAACCCCAGCGCCGCCAGCAGCAGCCAGGGCCACGCGCGCTTGGCGGTGAGGGTTGCATCAGCAGGCGCCGCACTCACCGCCCCCCGCGGCAGCGCAATCGAATCCTTCACATCAATCAGCGTCTCCGCGCGGCTCGCAAGATTCACCGGAATCACGCGCACCGACCGCCCGTCCCGTTCCACATCGCTTGGCCCCCGCGGCCCATCCCACGACAACTCATACAACCCGCCCGTGCGCAACGGGCCAAAGTTCACGCGCCCATCCTGCGCGAGCTCAAGCGTCACAGTCGCCGCATCGGCGCCGCTCGTGCTCGAAGCCGGAATCTTCAACCGAGCACCCTTTGCCCCCGTCGGCAGAATCATTGACAACGTCTGACCCGGATGCACGCCTTGCTCACCAAGCTCATCGCCCGTGTCCGACAGCTCACCCAGATACCGCACCGCGCTCGCCAGAAACACCGGAAACGTCGGGCGAAACACCCACGTCGTCTCCGCCGGATCAAACCCCACAATGAGCGCGCGCACATCGCCCCCCAGCGCTTCAACCACAAGTGGCCCATCCGTGCTCCGCGCCAGCACGCGCACACGCTCGCTCGCAGTGAACGCCACCGGCTTGAACACTTCCAGCTCATCAATCGGCGCGTGCCGAAAGATCGGATGCTCACGCTGCGAGGTCACCACAAAGGTAGGCTCCGGATCGCCTTCAACATTCAGTTTGCGCACGCCCGGCAGTGGGGGGATGGCTTTGAAGATGAGATACCGCCCGCCGCGCGCAAGCGACGGCAATCCCGCCGCCGGATCGTCCTCCTCCGCCTGCGGACACCAATCGGACAACACCGCAACGTCGACATCCTCGATCGCGCCACTCTTTACGCGCGCCATAAACTGCTCGGGCTTCAACACCTCATAATGCGCAAGCCCAAGCCGCCGCAGCGCCGCATCCAGAAACAACGTGCTCTCCCCAACCAGCACCGTGCGCAGCCTCCGCGCCGGCGGCAACACCAAGTCCGCCACATTGTCCGCCGCCAGCGCATCGGGCGTCAGAATCACCACGCGCACGATCGCCGAGGTCGACCGATCCAATCGAAACACCACGCCGCCCAGCCCCGCCTGATTCGCCTGCGGCTCGGCCCCCGGCAGGCGCACTTGCTGCACGCCATCCACGCGCCCATCAATCTCCAACTGCACATCCACGTCGACCGGATCGGCCCCATTGTGCTCCAGCGCCACGAACACCTGCGCGCGCTCCGGATCATCAAACGGGCGCTCCGCGCGCAAGGCTGTGATGCCAACGTTGTGCGTCCCCTTCGAACCCACCGCTCTATACTCGAACGTCGATTCCGGATGCAGCAACACCGTGTCAAGATCGCGCACATTCCCGTCCGACCACATCACCACCTTGTCCCCCGGACGCAACCCCACGCCCTCCACCTGTTTGGGCTTCACATACGGCTCGGCAAGCCGCATTGCCGCTGTAATACTCGTCGGCGCATCCGTCGCCCGAATCGCCTCGATGCGCTCGCGCAGCACCGCCTTGCTCGTCGTATACGGCTGCACAACCTCCGCATCCTGATCAAACGCGATCACCATCGCTTGCCCAGGCGCGCCCGTGCCAAGAAATGTCCGGTCCGGCATCGCATCGACAAACGCCAGCGCTTCACGCTTTGCCCGCTCCAGACGCGAAACGCCTACGCCCTTGTCATCCTGCGCATCCATCGTCGCCATGCTCGCCGAGCGATCGATCAGGATCACCGTCGCATCGCTCGAGCCCGCGGCGCCCGACCACTGTGGCTGCGCAAGCGCCAGCAGAATCAACGCCAGCACAATGAGCTGCAGCAACAACAGCAGATTCCGCCGCAACCGCTGAAACGGCGCATTCGCCTGCAAGTCCTTGATGCTCTTCGCCCAGAGCAGCGTCGACGAAATCTCCACTTCCCGCCGCCGCAGCTTCAGAAAATACAGCAGCACAAGCGTCGGCACCGTGATCGCCGCCACCAATCCGGCAAGCCCGGGCGTGAGCCAAGTCATCGCAGCACCCCGCGCGTCCGCATGTAATCAAGCAGCAGCGTGTCGATCGCCAAATCGCTTTGCACCGCCATCATCGCAATGTCCCGCCGCGCGCAGAACTCGCGGAGCTGATCGCAATACGCCGCGAGCCCCGCCTTGTACCGCTTCACCAACGGTGCCGCGAGCGTCACCTCGCACCGCTCGCCATCTTCAACATCGCGCAGGCGCAAGTCGCCGGCCACGGCGCCAGAACCAGTTGGGTCCACCTCCTGTGGGCTCAGCACCTGAATCACCACAAGATCAAACCCGCGCCCCGACAAATACCGCAGCCCCTGCTCATATCCCTTCTTGAACATGAAATCCGAAATCACCACCATCACACCGCGGCCCGTGCGCGAAAGCGCAATCCGTCGCGCCGTCTCCGTGAAATCACCCGGCCCGGTCGGATCAATCGTGCACACCCATCGCTCCACATCCGAAAGCCGCCGCCGTCCGCGCAAGTTGCGCAACGGCGCAATCGGATCAAGCGGCTGATCTGCCGGCGCTTCATCGGCAGGTGGCACACTCCCAATCGCGTTCAGCGTCACCCGATTCAGATTCACAAGCCCGATATACGCAAGCGCCGCCGCCGTCTGCTGCGCAAAGCGAAACTTGCTCGGTTCGCCACAATCCATCGAAGGCGTCGCATCGATCAGAATCCCAAGCGATAGATCTTCATCCGCAAGAAACATCTTTAGGAACAGCCGATCCAGTCGCCCATAGATGTTCCAGTCAATATGCCGCACGTCGTCGCCGACTGCGTAGGGCCGATGCTCCGCGAACTCCACCGACTCCCCGCGCCGCTTGCTCTTGCGCTCACCGCGCATCTTCCCCGCAAACACCTTGCGCGATGCCACATCAAGCTGCGACAGCCGCGTCATCAGTTGCGGCTCGAGCAGGTCGGCCAGCGACTTCGGTCGTTGTGGCTTTGCGCGGAGCATATATGGTCAGCTGGACGACACCGCTGGCGACATCGCCTGCGTGGGCGTTGCTTTCACAATCTCTTCAACCAGATAGTCCGGATCGATGCGGTCCGCCTCGGCCTCGAAGTTCAACAGCAACCGGTGCCGCAACACGGGCTTCGCCACCGCCTTGATGTCCTCGTTCGATACGTGATACCGACCGTCCATCACCGCGCGCACCTTCCCGCCCAGCACGAGCGCCTGCGCCGCACGGGGCGACGCGCCACAGCGCACATACCGATTGATCGTGCTTGTCGCCATGTCGCCACCCGGATGCGAGCCCAGCACCATCCGCGCTGCATACTCCTTCACATGTGGCGCCACCACCGCATGCCGAATGAGCTTCTGCGCCGCCAGAATCCCCGGCCCGTCGATCATCTTCGCCGGCGCCGGTGTCTCGGCGCCTGTCGTCCGATCAATGATCGTCATCAATTCATCCAACTTCGAATACCCAACGTTCAGCTTGAACAAGAACCGGTCGAGCTGCGCCTCGGGCAGCGGATACGTGCCCTCCTGTTCAATCGGATTCTGTGTCGCCATCACGAAGAACGGCGCTTCGAGCTTGTAATGCGTGCCGCCTACAGTGACAGACTTCTCCTGCATCGCCTCCAGCATCGCACTCTGTGTCTTGGGCGTCGCCCGATTGATCTCATCCGCAAGCACAAGCTGTGCGAAGATCGGACCACGCTGAAATTCAAACCGCCGCCGCCCCGTCTCCGGATCCTCCACCACCAGGTTCGTCCCGATCACGTCCGCGGGCATCAAGTCAGGCGTGAACTGAATCCGCGAGAATTCCAATGACAACACCTCCCCCAAGGTGCGCACGAGCATCGTCTTCCCGAGCCCCGGCACGCCCTCGAGCAAAATGTTCCCGCCAACGAAAATCGCAGTCAGCACACCTTCGACCACATCCTTGTGCCCGACGATCACTTTGCCCACTTCGTCCTGCACGCCCTTGAACATGTGCCGAAACGCATCGCACTGCGCGCGCACCTGGTCAGACGTCACTGCATCCGGATTCACGGCCATCGCGATCTCCGCTCACTCACTGCTTCCCACTGTCATCATCACCCTCCCCGAACCGTTCGAGGCGGGCGCGGCGCTTTGCCGCCATCAATCGAGACATACCCTGCTCTTCTTCTTGCGGTTCCGCCGCCTTCTCTTGCGTCGGTGCGCCGGGTTTCGCACCCACAGCGCCCGGGCGATCAAGGGGCGACCCGACATCTCCCTTGGGCGCCGGCGCCTTCTCATCAGGCATCACCGTCCGCGCCGCCTTGCGCTCATCAGGCTCCTCGTGCATGCGCTCCCGTGCACGCGCGCGCACAGCGCGCAGCGACTCCGCCTGCACCGTATGCGCCTCGCGGGCCTTGCCAAACGCACGCGAGACCGATGCTGCAATCTCCCGTGGCGAAATCCGCACCCGCCGCACCGCGACATCAAGTAGGAACAACCCCACGGCGCTCAACGCAACCACCAGCCACATCGGTGTCAACGCCACTGGTTTCGCCAATCCCGCCCGCTCAAAGAGCCTGTCCAGCGTCGGCTGCCCGCTCAGCATGCGCCCGCCTGTCAGCTGGGCGACCTGGCTCAAAAGCGGCGTGTTGTCACCCACAACGCGGTACTCATCTGCAAACGGGCGCGACACCGCCGCCATCACGCTCCCGCTCTCGCGTCGCCCGCCCGCGCCGCCAATCATCGCGTCATACCGCAGGTTCACCATGTATTGCCCTGCATCGCCCGTATCAACCGATCCCTCATAGCGCCCCGGCCCGCTCTGCGTCAGCACAATGTCTGCGCCCGTTAGATCCGGCTTCGTGACACGCCCAACAAACGTCGCAAAGTTCAATGGCTCACCCTGCGCATCCAGTGCGGACACAATCACATGCGTCCGGTCACCATCCGGTCGTGTGACGATCGACACATTCGCCGATCCGCTCGGGCGCATCGCCCAGCGCACATGCTGATCCCAGAACTGTCGGAATCCCCCCCAGCCCATCCACGCTTGATCCCAGCGCGATGTCGCGTCGCTCGTAAACGCCACCGCGCGCCCAAGCCCGTGCTGCCAGTGCGCGACGATCGGATCGTCATTGGGCCCGCGCGCCGTCACCATCGACAGCCCCTCGCGATCCGCCGTCACCACATACCCCGTCACCGCAGGCAACGCGCCAATCCCCCGCATCGGCTCGCTCCCCAGGCTCTCAAGCGCCGGTGCCACCGGATCGCCCTCCCAGATCAGCGCCCGTCGCACGATCTGCGCCTCGCGAATGAAGATTTGCGGCAACTCGGCCAACTGGTTCTGCTTATTCAGGAAGTAGAACTGCCCTCCAGTCGCCGTCGCAAGATTCTGCATCGTCGCGGTGTCGCCCCGGCTCCCACCGTGCGGGAACGTACACACCGTCGTCACGGTCACCCCAAGGTCAATGAACTGCTGCACCGTCTGCTGCGATGGCGGGCTGGGATCACCATCCGAAATCACAATGCAATGCTTATATGCCGCCTTGGCTTGAGCCATCGCCGTCGCAATCATCGCCATCGGGCGCGCAAAATCACTCATGTCACCGAAGGTCAAGTTATTGACCGCCTTGTTGACCGCGATCCCGTCGCCCTTCTCCGACAACGGATACACCCACTGCGGCACGCCTCCCAACGCGCCCATGTTCAGCTCAATCACACCAACCAGATCCAAGCTGCTCAATGCGCCCACCGCCGCCAGCGCTGTCTGCTGCCCCCAGTAGTTCCCTTGCGGCATCTCACACGAGTGCATCAACAGGGCCAGGGCGCCGCGCGGCAACTCCCGCTTCGCAGGCAAGTCCAATCGCACTGGCAACACATCCGCCACGGGCGTGCCAATCCAACCGCCCGCGCCAAAACTCGCGGGACCGCCCACCATCACGAGCCCGCCGCCCGCGTCATGCACATACGCCGCAAGCTCGCGCTGTTGAGACAGCGCAAACGAAGACGCCGGCACATCAAACAGCACAATCGCGTCGTACCCCTGCAGGTCCGCCAAGGACTCCTGGCCCGCGCCTGGTGTTCGCACGTCGACAAGCAGTCGCCCATACTCGAGCGCGTCGACCAATGGCCGCGCTGCCGACGCATCATCTGCATACACCAGCACGCGCCCCTCCGACGACACAAACGTGGTCGACAAAGCACTGTTGTTCTGCGCAATCTGGTCCGCATCGGGATCGCTCGCAGTGAACCGCGCCTCGAACCGTGCGGGCCCGCCCCGCCGCAACGTGATCGGCACCGTGAACCGGTGCGGCCCAGGCGTCAACTCCACCGCCATCCCCGTCACCGCAGGGTCATCGGGCGACAGCTCGACGAGCTGCCCGTCCATCATCAAGTCAATCGTCCCGCGCGCTTCGCTCCGCGCCGTCAGCAGCATCGTCACGTTGACCGTCTGCCCCTGCCGCGCCGTCGCAGGCGTCACCAGCGCATCGAACATCACATCGTTCGACACTGTGTTGGGCAAGACGAGCACGTCGATCGGCACGCCCTTCGCCGCCGCCGCCGGCGCTGCCGACAGCAGCGACCCCGTGGTCTCATTACCGTCCGAGATCATCACAATTCGCGCCGCCGAATCCTCAGGCTTCAGCGCAATCGACAGGTTCACCGCATCCGCCAGCGCCGTGCCCTCGCGCGGCCCCGGGTCAATCGCCTTCGCATCAATCGCCTCGCGCAACTGATCCACGAGCGCCACCCCGCGCCGGGGCAACAACTGCGCCTGCGCATGCTCCGCAGCGGTCACAATCGCTATCCGATCCTCCGGTTCGCCCGACTCGAGCGCCTTCAGCAGGTACCGCTCGACCTCCGCCTCCGATTCGGGCGACATGCTGCGACTTTCGTCCCACACGACGATCGTCGTCACGCCCTCACCCGTCTGCCGCCAGCTTGGCTCCGCAAGCGCGCCGCACAGGAAGCACACAACAACCACCCGCACCGCCAGCGCCACCAACCGCGCCCCGCCGCTCAGCCCCGACATTGAACGTCGCCCGATGAGCAGCACCAGAGGCAAAAGCACCGCCAGCAGCAACAGCCATTGCGGCGAATCAAACTGGACAGGCCCGATCGTCATCGTCGCCCATCCTCCCCGATTCGCTCCGAGCTTGCGACCGTCCCACTTGCATGTCGCGGCGCTTCCCCGCCATGCCGAAACGCAACCACACGATCCTTGCCCGAATCAAGCACATAGGCCACAGGCCCAATGACCGTGATGCCCCAGGGCTGGATCAGCTCCCCCTCGCCCCACCCGCCATGCCCATACACGCCGAGGCACGCCCCGCTCTCCAGATCAATGCGCTGCACCCGTTGCGCCCCGATCTCCGTGACCAATGCCGTGTGATCTCCAAGCAGCGCCAATCCGAACGGCTGCGAAAACGCGCCAGGCTCATCACCAAACGTCGCCCCGCGCTCGTCCCGCTTCCCGATCCACCGCACAAGTTCACCCTGCGTCGTAAACACGCCAACGCGATGGTGCGACGCATCCACAACGACCAGTTCCTCACGTTCGCCATCGAACGCAATCGATTGAGGCCGCGCAAAGCCTTCTTCCCCACCCCGAATGTCATACAAAAAGCGCCAATCCGCATCGAACATACTGATCCGATCGTTCCCCCCATACTCCGCCACAAAAAAAAGCTTCGGCGTCACACCATCACCGCCCCACGCTATCGCAACGTCCGTCGGATAGATGAACTCGCCCGCCCCCGTGCCATACGTGCCAATCGCGCGCACAAGCTCTCCGCCCTCACCGGTCGGGCGATACACCATCACCCGATGCTCATGCGTGTCCGCCACATAGATCAGCCCGTCGCGCCCGCACGTCACACCGCATGGCCGCCCGCGATCCTGCCGCGGCATCGTCCAACTTGCCTGGAACGCGCCGTCCGCATCAAACCGCTGCACCCGTGCCGTCTTGTCGATCACCCATAGTGATTGCCCATCACTATCGATCGCGCGCGGGAACACCAGCTGCCCCGATCCGCGCCCCGTCTCGCCCATCGTGCGCACAGCACGAATCGGCTCCGAACCGTCGCTCGACGCGCGCGAGCACCCCGCAATCACGAGCATCACCAGCAGCAGTGGGGCGAGCGCTCCAGTGTTGTTGCGAGGCCTCCCCCTGCATGTCATCACAATCGCAACCCCGCACGCGCATGCCAACCCAAGCCCCTGCATCCACACAAGCGCCGCCAGCAGTTCATCAGTGCGAAAGTAGTGCAGCAAGTCGAGCATGTACTGCGACAGCGTCGCATGCCCCGCTCGCGCAAGCAACACCGCCGACTCGATCTCATGCATCGACAGAATCGCCACGGCCCCAAGCGCCCCCGCAATGAACCCCGCCTGGGGCAGCGCCACCGCGCGCATCCACCCCCTCGCGCCGCTTCCAAAAATGCGCCGCGCATCATGCAACGCCTGCGACTCACTCCGCGCGATCAGCATCCCCCCGATCGCCGCCACAAGCCCGAACCGCGCCACATGCGCCACCGTCAACCCGCCAAGCGATCCGCCAAGCACCGTTCCCGCGAGCCCCGCCCCGACCAGCACCCCCGGCACAAAGAACAGCACCGCAAGCACGCCCACCAGCGCAATGGCACTCGCGCGCAGTGCCAACTGTGCCGACCGCCCAAACCCCCCCGCGCAAGTACCACAAATCACACCGCTTACCAACACCACGCCCGCCGCCGTCTCCCCGCTCGCCAGCGCCCGCGCGCCCGCTTGATCCCAGAACCGTGCGACCGCCCCCACATCGCGCACGCTCCAAACAACCAGCGCGAAGGGCAGTGCCGTCGACACGCACCACACCAGCGCCGCCAACACGATCCACACTGTCCCGACATGTCCGTCGCGCGCCTGCCCTCGCCACTTTGATGGATCCATCCCGCGCACCAGCGCCACCGTAACCGCTACGCCCGCGACCACTGCAACCACAAACACTGGCCAACTCGCGCGCCATGCCCCCGCGCCATTGCCCTGCGCTATCTCACTCCAGATCACGAGTGCATACGTCCGTTGCTGCGCGAGGTGCAACGGGATCGCCGAGCCAATCATCATCGCGCTCACCAGCAATGCCGCAACCACCGCGCCGGGTGCCACCGCCCGCGCAATCAGCCCAGCAACACGCAGTCGACCCGCGCCAAGACAACGCAGCGCATCGATCGCATCGCGCTCGATCGCCCGTGTCCAAATGCTCATCACCAGCGCCGCAATCGGCCACGCCCACAAGCTCAGCGCAAGGATCGCATGCGTCAGGTTCACAGCATTCCATACGCTTGGCCCCGTGTCCGGATCACTTCCAATCCGCTCAAAGTAGTCGCCCAGAGGTGTCCCCGCTGCGCGCGCAAGCCCCCATGACGCATACACCAAGTGGCTTGGCACGAGCATCGGCGCCAACAGCAACGCGCCGCCCATGCCGCCCAATCGACGCAGCGCCCACGCTGCTGGAATCGCGAGGAAAGTCGCCAGAACACCGATCGCAAGCGCGATCCAGACAGTCCGCGCAAACAGTGCAACATCAAACGAGCTCACCGCCCAAGCTCCCGTTCGCACAGCTCCATCGCGCGTTGCATCGCATCTGCAACATCCTCCAGCGGAATCTGCGCCGGATCAGGAATCGCATACTGCGGAAAGTCCTTCGCAACCTCCGGATCCATCGGCATGTTGTGCGAGTCAGACTCAGCAAGCATGCGCTCCACTGCAGGACTCGCCAGGTGGCCAGCAAGCGTATGCACATACAACTCCTGATCGTGTCCAACAACAAGCGCCACCGTGTTCGGAATGACCATGGGCCCGATGCGCTTCGACCCAGCCGGCAGGTCATGCCGAACGTACACCATGTCGACCGGCAATCGCTCGCGCTGGGCGCCATACACATCATCCGTGTCCGTCAGGCCAACGTCCGCCTCGCCCAGCGCAACCGCTCGCACCACAGCCGAGTTGCCATCCAAGAGCCGCGCACCCTGCGCCTTGAGCGCGTGCAAATAAGCCTGCGCTTCAGCCTCGCCCCACGCCGCGACCAGGAACGCCATATGTCCGCGCGTCGTGCCGAACTGAGGCCGCGCCATCACGATCCGCCCGCGAAACCGCTCGTCGAGCAGCTCGTGCATTGTCTTCGGCGCATCACTCGCGTCGACGCGATTCGTGTTGTAGACGATCGCGCGAGCTCGAGCGCCGAAAAGGCGCCGACCGCGAACGATTCCCTCGCGCTCGAGGGCAATGCATGCAAAGGGCTCACTTGACCAGAACATGTTCGCCTGAGGATTGGCTTGCTCTGCGCGAAGACGCTCGACCAACCCGAATGTCTTGGTTGCTTCGGTGTCGCCAAGAACGTTGACGCGCACGCGACCGTGGGCGTCAAGGAACCGTTGGATGACAGGGTCGGCAATGTGCGAATCGGCCGAGCAATACAACGTCACCGTGCGGACTTGGCTGTAGTTACTGCCAACTACGCTGGCAATGACCCAGAGTGCCGCACCGAGCGACAGCACCGCGGCGCCAACGACAATCGCCCCCAAACGCCCACTCATTCGTCCGAATCATCAGCAGCGGGTTCGTTCGTCTCCGCCGGCGCCGACTCATGCACCGTGCCGTTCAATTCCTCGAAATACCCCTTCACCGCCTCCTGATACTCGCGCGGCACAGTCATCTCCTCGATCGCCTGCGACGCCTCCGCCGCGCCCGCTTGCACCGCCTCCGAGAACTGCTGCACCGATTCGCCCTTGATCTGCCCAGCTTCGATCAACGTGGAGCCAACAATGGGCCCGCCTTGGTTCTGGCCGATCGCTTTGTCTTTTTTGAGCTTGAACGCCGCTGCTTCAGAGTCCATCTGCCCGCCGCCCTCGCCGAGCCCGCTCTTGCCGCCCCCCGGCTGGCCTTTGCTGAACCAATTCATCGCGTCCGCTTGTCCGGGATTGGTGCACTGCCCCGCCTGGCCCATAAGCTTCTGCAGGTTTGCCATCTGCGCCTGCATGTCCTTCATCGACATCTGCATCATCTCGAGGTCGGACAACTGCCCCGCCATGCCTTGCATCGCCTGCGCCATCTGCTGCGCATTCTGACCCTGCGCCATGTTCTGACACGCCTGTGCCATGTTCTGGCACTGCTGGTTCGCAAACTGCTGGTTCTGCGCCATCTTCTGCAGCGCATCTTTCTGCGCCTGATTCAGATTCTGCGCATTCTGCAATGCCTGCTGCAGTGCATTCATGTCGTTGGCCAGGTTCCGATCCAATCCGGCGTCCGCCAGCGCCTGCTCCAAGGCATCCTGCTGCTTGGAAAGCTGCTGAAGCTGTTGCGCCATCTGCTCCATCGCTTGCTGCAGCTGCTCCTGCTGCTCAGGCGTCATCCCTTCTCCGCTCTGCATCGCATCTTGCATCTTCTGCAGCGCATTCTTCGCTTCAGACAAGTCGCCCTTCTGCATCGCCTGCATGAATTCACCGAGCTCCTGCGGCGTATTCGGTGGCGTCTTTAGACGTGCAAACTTCTGCCGCACCGCATCCAGCTTCTTCTCATGCTCACCGCGCAGGTTCTCCAGCTTGTTCGCCGCGCTCGTCAGCTTCCGCGCCGCCTCCACGCGCAACTGCTCGGGCGTCCTCGGCTCAGCCGTGGGCGTATCAGCCGGCTCGTCAGGCTTGGCCATCTCCGAACCAAGCTCCGCCAGCAGCGCATCCGCCTGCTTCACCGCTTCATTCGTCTCCGCAAGCGTCTGCTTCGCCGTCTGCAATTCTTGGGCTTCCTGCTCAACCGCCGCCTGCTTCTCACCCCACCCAAACACATCCACCGGATGGATCAACCCAAGCAGAAAGAACACGCCCACCGCCAACAGCGGCGCGGGCCACAGCCTTGGCATCGCCGCCGGAATCGCCTGTCGCAGCACCACGCCGCCCGCCAACCGTTCCGCATGCTGCGCCGTCGCCTTGCTCCAGGGATCATCCTGCCCGCGCACCACCAGCGCGCTCGACAACGACTCCCGCAGCCCCGCGCCCTCATCAACGCGCCGAGCAATCGCCAGCGTGTTTGGCCGAGTCATCCATGTCCAGACCACCGCCACGACGACCGCCGCGCCCATCGCCCACGCCCACACCGCGCCCCAAGGCAACTCAAGCGACGTCAGCAGCGCCATCGCCCGAGCCAGCACAATCGCCGCCGTTCCAATCGACAGGCACACCACCACAGTCCGGGTCAGGCGAAGCAGGGCCATCCAACGGGCGGCCCTCGCGAGCAATCGATCAGTGCGATCCATGCCGGTCCTTTCGGCGGGTCGGGGTTATTTCATCCTACGGTCCACCGGGCCCCCGGGTTGTCCTCTTCTTATTGAGATTCGGCCGACCGCCGCCGGTTCACCCCGTTTCGCCCATTTGAGCCACTCAACTCCACTTCTTGGGGATCGACTGCCGGACCTTCCCAATCGCCTCCCACGGGTCGGTCTTGAGGCGGGCCAGCCGTTTGGGCACGCTCTCCACCGTGAATTGCTCCGCCCCTTCGGTCTTCAGCAACTCGGCCCACCCCAGCGGCGTCGACACCGTCGGATGCTCTCGCGCCCGCGTCGAATATGCCCCGACCGCCGTCGCCGTGCGTTGGTTCCGCAGGTAATCGATCAGTACCTTCCCGGGCCTTGCCTTCTTCGAAATCGTCGCGACGAAGTTCTTCGGCGCCATCCGCACCAGCAGGTTCGCAACGTGGTGCGTGAATCCTTTCGCCTCCTCCCAACTCCGGTTCCGCGTGATCGGCACCACCACGTGGATCCCCTTGCCGCCCGATGTCTTGACAAAGCTCGTGAGGTCCATGTCCGCAAGCACATCACGCACCACGATCGCGCTATGCACAATCGCTTCCCATTCAATCCCAGGCCCGGGATCAAGATCAAAGATCAACCGATCAGGCGTCTCGATGTCGTCCGCTCGGCACCCCCACGGATGAATCTCGAGCACGCCCATCTGCACAAGCGACAGCAGTCCCTTCTTGCTTGTGATCATCACATGGTCTTTGCTTGCGCCATCATCCTCTGGCACTGCAACGCCCTTGATGTCTTGCGGAAACCCCTCGCCCACATGTCGCTGGAAGAAGTGCTCACCCTCCACACCCGTCGGACACCGCACAAGACTCAAAGGCCGCTTCACCACGTGCGGCAGCATCCAATCCGCTACCGCATCGTAGTACCGCGCAACATCGCCTTTCGTCGTGCCTGTCTCCGGATACACGATCCGATCCGGATTGCTGATGCGCACGCCACCCACGCGCGCATCCGCCGGTCCCTTGCCGATCCGCACCACCTGCGCGCCCACGGTCTTGCCTGGCCTCTGCTTGGGCGGCGGCGCCATGGCGATCACCTCCGAAGCATTCTTGTCACGCCGCAGCGCAATGAACGCCGGATGTCGCAACATTTCCTCATGCGTCCACGCGGCATACTCCACCTCCACAACCAACTCCGGCTCGACCCAAGTCACACCCCGCGCATCAGCACCAGTGGGAGGGTTGGCAAAGGGCGTCGCATCCCGCGCGAGCGGCTTCATCTGCTGATGCAAGTCATGCAGGGATTGTTCCGTGAACCCCGTCCCCACGCGCCCGCAATAGACAAGCCGCCCTGTCGCGTCGTACCGTCCGACCAGCAGTGCCCCAAATGCCGAGCGCGAACCCTCAGGCTTTGTATACCCGCCAACCACAAACTCCTCGCGATTCGTAAATCGCACCTTCACCCAACTGTGGCTGCGCTGCTGCACATATCGCGCATCGCGCTTCTTCGAGATGATCCCCTCCGCGCCGTGCGCTCTTGCCTCGCGCGCCACCGCATCGCCCGGCGCATCGATGTGCTGTGCATACTGCACCACCGGCCCAATCCCCGGGCTCGCCATGAGCACACGCTCCAGATACCCCTTCCGCTCAACCAGCGGCGTGCGCATCAAATCATGCCCGCGCGCATAGAGCACATCGAACACGTAGTACACAAACCCCGAACGATCCCTGCGATCAAGCGACCTCTGCAGCGCTCCAAAACTAGGCAACCCCCGCGCATCAAGCACGCACACCTCGCCATCCAGAATCGCATCCTTGATCGCCAGTCGCCCCAGCGCCTTCGCCACCGGCGCAAACCGATCTGTCCAGTCATGCCCATTGCGCGTCAGCAGCGTGACCTTGCCGCCCTCAAGTCTTGCCATCAACCGATACCCGTCGTACTTCAGCTCATGCACCCATTCATCACCGATTGGCGGCGCGCTCTGTGCCGTACACAACTGCGGCTTCACAGTCTTGGGCATCTTGGCTGCTTCCGCGCCTGGCAAGCCAGAAGGATCAAGCCGCGATTGCACCCTCGGCGCGCTCGCCCGCTCGGCACGCGCCTTGCCCTCCTGCGCCTTGCCGTCCTTCCACACGCGATCCGCATCCTGCGTAATCTCCTCAATCGTGCGCCCCGTCGCGATGCTGTCCGGCGCTTCCTCGATCACGTTGTAGATGTGCCGCGCCTTTGCCGCCGAATCTTTCTTCTTGATCAACAGCCAATTCTGC
>JAGQOH010000018.1 GCA_020427635.1 Phycisphaerales bacterium | reverse complement strand
CAACGAAGTCCTGCTCAATCCCGCGGGGACCGACACCGTCGAATTCGTCGAAGTCTCGGGTCCGCCCGATCACGACCTGTCCGACTTCACCGTGCTGAATATCGAAGGCGATGGCGCTGGCGCGGGGCTCATCGACGTCGTGCTCCCGATCGGGCAGACAGATGCCAATGGCCTGTGGCTCTCCGCCTACCTGTCCAACACGCTCGAAAACGGCACCAGCACCTACCTGCTCGTCAAAGGGTTCACCGGGTCGGTCGGGCAAGACCTCGACACCGACAATGACGGCGTCTTCGACATCACGCCGTGGTCGTCGATGGTCGATTCGGTCGCCTTCACAGATGGCGGCCTCGACATCTTCTACAGCCCCGTCCTGCTCACGCCGAACTTCGATGGGTTCAACGCCAATCTCGCCGGCGCCTCGCGCATCCCAAATGGCCAGGACACCAACCAGGTCTCCGACTGGCGCCGCAATGACAACACGATGATCGGCATGCCGCAGGCGCTCCCCGGCACACTCGATTCCGTCGAAGTCCTCAACACGCCTGGCGCAGTCAATGCCGAGTTCTGCCCGGGGGACTTCAACGCCGATAGCCAAATCAACCTCGACGATCTGCAGATCTTGCTCTTCAACTTTGGTGCAAGCGTCGTCCCCGCCACCAATGGCGATGCCAGCATCAATGGCGTCGTCAACCTCGACGATCTGCAGATCCTGCTGTTCAACTTCGGCATCCACTGCTGAACGCTGAAGCGAGCGAAAACCAAGAGAGTCCGAAGCGTTAGAATTCTTCAACCTCGGTTGAAGGAGGAAACCGCCATGTCGCATTTCGTCCGTACTCTCGTCGCCATGGCGTGCGTTGCCCTCCTCGCCCCAGCACTCGCGGCGCAGGATCTCCCCTTCGACAAACCCATCTCCCAGTTCGTCCGCCGCATTCATCAGGATCACACCGGCGCGATGTGGCTCGGCACCAATGGCGATGGCGTCATCCGCCGCAAGGGCGACACCATCGATTACTTCTCCGTCAAGCAAGGCTTCGGCGGCGTCGCCGTCCGCGGCATCAAAGAAGACAAAGCCGGCAACATCTGGTTCGGCACCGAAGGCGGCCTCACCAAATACGACGGCGCCCGTTTCACGAACTACACATACGAACAAGGGCTCATCGACAACGACGTCTGGGCGCTCGCCATCGATCGCGACGGCATCATCTGGATTGGCACGTACGGCGGCGTGAGCACCTTCGATGGCAAATCCTTTACACACTTCGAGCTGCCAAAGGGCGAACCCGACCCCACGCGCGGCGTGACCAGTGCCGAAATCGTGCATTCAATCATGCAAGACTCCAAGGGCCGCATGTGGTTTGGAACCAACGGCGGCGCCTACATCTGGGATGGCAAGACGCTCACAAACCTCTCCGAAGACGATGGCCTCTGCAACAACGCGGTGAATTGCATCCTCGAAGCCAACGACGGCGACATCTGGTTCGCCACCCATCACAACGGCATCTGCTTTTGGGATGGCAATACCTTTACGCGCGTCACCGAAGCCGACGGCGTCCGCGGCACCGAGGCGTGGGATCTCTTTCAGGACAGCAAGGGCGCCATCTGGTTCCCCATCGAAGGCGCCGGAATCTGTCGCTATGACGGCAAGACCTTTTCGGCCTACGCCAAACCGCAAGGCATGCAAAGCATGGCAATCCAATGCACCTTCGAAGACGCCGACGGCCGCATCTGGTGCGGCGGGTACATGGGCCTCTTCCGGCTCGATGGCGAATCCTTCGTGAGTGTCAATGCGCAAGGACCCTGGGATCCACGCGACAATTGAGTCCGTCCGACCATGCTGATACAGTGCGCGAGTCGAGGCCAACGCCAAGCGGAGCGTATCTGTGCAGAAGCAGCAACCAAGCCAAGCAGCCGAGTTCTTCCAGTGGATCGGCGGCGTCCTCGTCCTTCTCCTCGTCATTCTCCTTGTGGGCAAAGGCATCGATGCGCTTCGCAAGAAGCCGGAAGTTGACATCGATAAGGCCATCGAGAAGGCCTTTGCAATGCCCAATGCGCCGACTGCTGACGCGCCCAAGTCACCCTCCGAACCAACCCCCGCAAAGGCAACGCGGGCCGAGGCTCGTGCGTTTAAGAACTTCACCGACGCACACAACGCTTGGATTGGCGAGTTCAACGTGGCCCTCAAGAACTCGCCCAAGAGTGATCCCGTCTACTACTTCACACGCTTCCGCGATGCGGTCCGCGATTACGAAGCCAGACTCGCGCCCGTCAAAGCAGACGACATGCCGCGCGCCGTTGCACCCCTCTACGCCGAGCATCGCACCCGCGTCACCTACACCCACAACGCGCTGAACGGCTTCCTGCGCACCATTGGTGGCTATGCCCCCGAATCCTTCGCAAGCGATTTTGACAATGAGAACTTCGCATCCGTGGCCATGAAGTTTGGTCGCGCCCTGGGCGGCGATCTAGAAAACCAGGCCAACGCCGTCGCCGGCTCCATCGATGCAATCAACACATCATTCTTCGGCATCCTCGACACCGCAGCGCAGGCGCGCCTCATCGACCTCCAGCACGTCGAGGGCGGCCGCACCTGGAAGTGGATCGCAAAGTAGCCGAACGATTACCCAAGCACCCCGGGATGGATTCGAACCATCGACCTGCGGATTAGAAGTCCGCTGCTCTATCCAACTGAGCTACCGGGGCAAGTTGTCTTCACAAAGTCTATCCAGTCTCACCTCTGCGTCCTCGGTGCCTCTGTGGTGAATCCGCTCCCCGCCGCCGCCTCAAGCTCCACCACCATCCGCTGCACCCGCGTCGACCACCCCTCGCTGCTCAAACTCTGCGTGCGCAATGACTCGGCAAACAATGGAAACGCCATGGGCGTTGGCTGTGCGCATCGCATGATCACCATGCGTTGCCGCCCGATCTCTTCCAGCGCCGCTTGAAGCCGCGTGACCTCCAACTGTTCGCTGAGCACTTCCCGCCGCGCCTGGTCAAGCAACAGATTCCCCGGATCGAACTCGCTCAGCACTTCAAAAAACAACTGGCTCGACGCGTTCAACTCCCGCGCCCGGCGCCCGCCCTTGCCCGGGTATCCCGGATGGATGAGCCCCGCAACGCGCGCAATGTCTCGAAACCGCCGCCGCGCCAACTGATCCGTATTCAAACAGCCCAGCATGTCCTCGAGCAGCCCGTCCGCGCTCAGCAATGCGCGCCACGTGTCCGCATCGCTGGGCAGTTCCACATTCGCTAACAACTCAAACCCATAATCGTTCGACGTCACATTCACCGAACACTCCTGCATCCGCGTCAGGCGCAGCGCCATCACCGCCCCGAGCCCTTCATGCACCGCCCGCGCCTCAAACGGAAACAGGAACGCATGATGCCCCATCGAACTCTTCGTGAGCTCGATCAACAAGTCCCCGGGCCCCGGCAGTGTCGACCACTCCTTCTGCAACTCCAGAATCGGACGCACCGCCTCCATCTCAGGCCCGTCATACACGCCGCGCTGCGCCGCCTCCACGCGCGCTCGCACCGCATGCGCCAGCATCGTCGACAAGGGGCTCGTCCCACCGCCCCACCTCGGCACAATCCCGCGAGACTTCGTCGCCTTCGACACATACGCCACCATGTCACGCACGCGCTCGAGCTTCAACAGCCGACCCGACAAGCGAAACGTCATCCCCGGCGCAATCCGCGCAATGAAGCTTTCTTCGACAAAGCCAAGCGCTTCGCCGCCGCGCCCCTTGCCCGGCGCCCAGCGCACACTCATCTGCATGTCCGAATTAATCGTCCCGATCGCCATGCGGTGCAGCCGCGCAATCTTTTGACTTTTGACCACATACCGCCCGTCTTCATCAACATCCACGCGCTGAAACTGCGGGTATGCCTCCAGCGCGCTCCCGCCCCGCGTCACAAAGTCCAACACCCACGTCCACTCCTGCTCCGTCAACCCTGCATAGCTCGTCGCCCCGCGCACCTCCTCCAACAATGCCCCCGCCTCAAACCCACCGCCCAACGCAATCGTCACCACATGCTGCGCCAAGACATCCAGTGGCTTCTTCAGCGCACACCGCGCTTCAATCCGCTCCGCCTCCGCCGCATCCCGCGCCGCCGCGAACTCAACAAGCTCAAACGCATTCGTCGGCACACCAATCACCGTGCTCGTTGCTCCAGGTCTGTGCCCCGACCGCCCCGCACGCTGCAGCAGCCGCGCCACGCCCTTGGGCGACCCCACCTGCAACACCAGATCCACGGGCGAGAAGTCCACTCCCAAATCCAAACTCGACGTACACACGCAACACTTCGCGCGCCCCTCGCGAATGCCGCGCTCCACCTTCTCTCGCAATTCACGATCCAGCGACCCATGATGCAGTGCAACCTTGCCAAGCCAATCCGGCCGCGCACTCATGAGCAACTCAAACCAGATCTCCACCTGCGAGCGCGTGTTGCAAAACAAAAGCGTCGACTCGGCACCATCAATCGCCTCGATTACCCGATCAACGAGCCGACGCCCCGTGTGGCCCGACCATGGAAACCGCTCGAGCTCGCTCGGCACGAGCGTTTCAATCCGCGTCTTCTTCTTCGTATCCCCCGCAATGAGCACCGCCTCCAGCGCGCCTTCCTTCGGCACACCAACCAACGTCTCCATCGCCTCCTGCAAATTGCCAAGCGTCGCCGACAATCCCCACGTCCTCAGCGCCGGATTCCACGCGCGCAGCCGCGCCAGCGCCAACTCCACCTGCGTGCCGCGCTTCGTCGACATCAACTCATGCCACTCATCAACAACGACACACTGCACCGTCGCCAACTGCTTCCGTGCATCCTTCTGCGACAGCAACACGCACAGACTCTCGGGTGTCGTCACCAGCGCACTGGGCAGCCGCTCCCGTTGCCGAGCGCGCACCGATTGCGTCGTATCTCCTGTCCGCGCCTCAATGCTCCACGGCAGCCCCAGCTCCTCAATCGGCTCCCGCATCGCGCGCACCAAGTCCGCGCTCAACGCCCGCAATGGCGTGAGCCACAACACCTGCAACGGAACTGCGGGGTGGGCGTCTCGCCCACCATTGTTGGCCATCCATTCACTCACCGGGCCCAACCACGCGCCAAACGTCTTGCCCATCCCCGTCGGCGCATGCACCAACCCGCTCCGCCCCTCCGCATACGCCGCCCACACCCGCCGCTGATACGCGAACGGCTCCACCCCGCGCGCACCAAACCACGCCTCAATCGGCGCAGCCAAGCGGCCCTCTCCCTGTGCCTTGCTGCTTTCGTGCGTCGGATTGCCCACGCCGTCATGCTACGGCGGCGGCGCCCGTCGGTCAGAATGCAATCTCAACCCGCACGCCGCCCACAACTGCGTCATCCACGGTCGAATCGCCGCCCGGATTGAACACAAATTGCAGGTCGGGCTTCACCGACACCGCTGGTGTCAGCTGCACCTTGTAGAACAACTCAATCGTCGTTTCGTCATCATCGAACCCCGCGGGCCCGCTCAGCGCCGCGCGCGACACGTACACCCCCGTCGCATCGTCGGGTCTCGAATCAAACGGCCCCATCCACGCCGCCCCCGCTGCAAGATGCCACGAAACCTCACTGACGTCCTCATCTGCCCAGCCGAACTGCCCAAACACGTCGACGCCGCGCTCGTCCTCATCATCCGCCGACCACACGCGATGCTCGCCCAGCGCATAGAACCCGGTCGTGCCGCTCTCATCGCCGCTGCCATCAAACCGCGCAAAGTCGCCCGTGTGATGCCACACGCCAACGCCCGCGCGCCCGCCATCCCAGCCAACGTTCACTTCGCCCATCCAGGCATAATCATCCGACTGGTCATCACTGAAGAACGTCGCCGGCCCAAGATCGCCCGTCGTCACGCCATCCACAGCCCCGGCCCCATCAAAGACCCCGCCCGTGATCGACACCCGATCCGTCGCGTTCCACGACACCACAACGCCCGTCGCCGGATCCGGATACGTCGTCATCGCAACGATCGTCGGTGAAAACCCTGCCGATGAGTTCAGGAAATCGCCCGCCGCTTCAACAAACCCAAACTCCGCATTCCCCTCAATCTTGCCAACTTTGATCCGCAGTTGCCCTTCGAACAACACCTGCTCGAACCACAACTCCGAAAGCTGCGTTCGGTTGTCCGCCTCGATGTTCGACACGCCCTGGAAATCGCCCGCATCCGCGCTCAGACTGTTCCCATCAATCCAATAGAAGTCCGCAAACACCTGCGCGCCTTCCCACCCAAACGCCGCATCAAGATCCAGCGTCGCATTCACATCCAGCAGCCCGCGCACCGAGCCCTTCCGCCGCACACCACCATCCAGCACGCCCATCCACTCACCGATATACGCGCAGTCAATCGTCAGTCCGCTGTCTTCAAGCATCGGCCGCGCCCCAACCCAATCGCCTGTGATGCGCTCCCGCTCCCACCACCCCAACAACTCGGCAGGCCCAGCTTCCACCGCCGGCGCTTCCTCGCGCTCTGGCCGCGGTGTCGCACGCCGCTCGTGGCCCGGCAACTCCTGTGGCCCAAACTCCATCACCTCAGCGAATTGCTGCGCCATCGCACTCGACGTCAACGTAGCAATTGCTGCAAAACCGATCAGCGTGCCCTGTCGCGACATGTCTCCCCCTCCAACTGCGTGTCGTCAATGAATCGACCTCGCAATCAGAGGAAGTAAGTGGACGCCCAGGGCGGCTCGCAAAGCACCCCGTTCGTGTGTGCCAGGACGCCGCACATTCGGCGCAACATTGCGCACACACCACGCGCGTCCGGAAACGTATGCAAGTTCCGTGGATTGCTTATCCGACGTGCTCGATGCCGCCCAAATGCCGCTGCAAGACCTTCGGCACGCGCACCCTGCCATCCGCCTCCTGATACATCTCCAGGATCGGGATCAGCACACGCGGGCTCGCAAGCACCGTGTTGTTGAGCGAATGGCAAAACACCGTCTTCCCGCCCGTCGATTCGCCCTTGTAACGCATATTCAACCGTCGGCACTGAAAGTCATACAACCGACTCGCCGAATGCGTCTCGCCATATGCCCCCATCGGCCGCTCGTTCGCATCAAGCTCGCCCCGCCCAGGCATCCAGCACTCAATATCCACCATGTCCGCATTCTTCACGCCCAGGTCACCTGTGCAACATTGCAGCAAGCGGTAGGGCAGCTCAAGCGAGCGCAACAGCTCCTCAACTATCCCGATCATCTTCTTGTGCCACGCTCGGCTCTCCCCCTCATCCGCGCGGCAAATCACCACCTGCTCCACCTTGTCGAATTGATGAATGCGGTACAACCCAGCCGTATCTCTTCCCGCCGCCCCCGCCTCGCGCCGGAAACACGTGCTCACTGTTGCATACTGCAAGGGCAACTGCGCCTCATCCAGAATCTCATCTGCATGCAAGCCCATCAGGCCCACTTCGCCCGTGCCGGTCAGGAACATGTCCTGCCCGCCGCCACGCTTGGACTCTTCGAGCTGATAGGTCTGCTCGCGCCCCGTAGGGAAAAACCCCGTCCCCTGCATCGCCTCTTCGCGCACGAGCACCGGCACGCTTATCGCCTGAAAACCATGCTTCTCCAGAATGAAGTCATACGCATAGCGCAGCACCGCCTGGTGCAATCGCATGCCCATCCCCGTCAGCACATAGCTCCGCGAACCCGCCAGCTTCACGCCGCGCTCGAAGTTCACCAAGCCAAGCGACTCCGCAAGCTCGATGTGCGTCTTGGGCGCAAAGCCTTTGTTCTCCTCAAATGACTTCGAAGAATCCCACCACGCCGGGTCCCACCGCGAAAGCTCAACGTTGTCCTCACTCCCTTCACCCACCGGCACATCCGGATCCGCCGGCAGCGGCACCTGCAACAACAGCCCATTCAACTCAGGCTCCAGCGCCTCGATCTCCTTGCCAAGCGCCGTCACCTGGTCCGCAAGTGCCTTGGGCCGAGCCTTCAGCTCCGCGAGCTTTGCCTCAATCGCGCCGCGCTCCCCCTCCGGCGCCTTCTTCAACTGCCCCATGAGCTTGCCGATCTCAGGCCCGCTCTCTTTGCTCAACTTGTTCTGCTCCGCGCGCAGCGTCTCCTGCGCGCCGACCGCCTTCCGCCGAGCTTCGTCCAACACAAGAATCCGATCGATATCGACCGTGACTTTCTTCCGCGCCGCCCCGACGCGAAACCGCTCCGGATCCTCACGCAATGCCTTGAGATCAATCATGGGGCGCGGATGGTACTGACTTGCTCCCACTCCCTCCGGGAGAGGGTGGCCCGCCGCCGGCTGCACGGGTGAGGGCCTCCTGGTGGGACAGGCGTCCCGCCTGTTGTCTTCTCCCCTCTCTGGCCGCGCGCAAAAAAAGAACCAGGCCCCTCCGGGCCCGGTTCGCGGTTCGGTGGTCTCTCTCCACCGCATTGTCAATGGGACTGGTCGACCCAAGCCCATCAACGTTCCCAGGCATCCGCTCCCACGGATCCTGGCCGCCAGCGGTATACCACCAGCGGGCTCTCTCTTGAAGGTCCCGAGCTTTCGCCCGGTTCCTATCCTCCAGAACAACGAGACTACCAAACCGCCCGCCTTTGGCAATACCGCACAAATCCCTTCGCCCTGAAAATTGTGAGCCACACCTCCGGATTGCCTCCAATCCGGGCATCCCTGGCAATCTAGGGCGCACTTTTCACGCGTTTTTCCCCGCGAAGCACACGCTACATGCCCCATTCCGGTCCCTCGCCCCGCTTGCGGGGAGAGGGTGCCGAGCAGAGCGAGGCGGGTGAGGGGCTTCTTGTCCGGGCGCCGTGGTCTGAGTCCGCGAAGCCCACGCTCTTCCTCCCTCGCCCCGCTCGCGGGGAGAGGGTGCCGAGCAGAGCGAGGCGGGTGAGGGGCTTCTTGTCCGGGCGCCGTGATCTGAGTCCGCGAAGGCCACGCTCTTCCTCCCTCGCCCCGCTTGTGGCGAGAGGGGGCGCACTTGCCCCCACGCCAGTGGGCCGGGTGAGGGCCCGCCTGCCCAAGTTCTTCTCTGCACCCTCTGCGCCTCTGCGGTGAGAATCCCCCTTGCATCCTCCCCGCCGCGCCTTATAAAGGAACCACCTTCCTAAGGAACCGCCCCATGCCGTCGCGCACCCGCCGCTTCATCACCATCCTCCCGCTCCTCACCCTCCTGCCCGCCGCCGCCGCGCACGCCGACATCATCAACGTCCCCGCCGACCACGCCCTCATCCAAAACGCCATCAACGCCGCCAACCCGGGCGACGAAGTCGTCCTCGCCCCCGGCACCTACAACGAAACCATCAACATGATGGGCAAGCCCATCACCCTCCGCTCCACCGACCCCCTCGACCCCGCCGTCGTCGCCGCCACCATCATCGACGCGCAACAGACCGGCACCGTCATCACCTGCAACTCAGGCGAAGGCTTGGACACGGTGATTTCGGGATTGACGGTGACGGGCGGTGGTATTGGACTGCGTTGTTTCAAGAGTGGCGTCACGGTCAGTCATTGCCGTGTCCGGGACAACGACTCAAGAGGCGTCTACACGTTGCTCGCCACCGCGATCAATGTGGAGGATTGTGTATTCGAGGGCAACTTAGCTACCGGGTTCAGAAGCGAACAAGGAAGTTCTATTACGATTCTGCGATCCATCTTCCGCAACAACACTGCAAGCTATGACGGTGGTGCCCTGCATGTATATCAAGGCAGTCTGGTCATTGAGGATTGCGCGTTCGAGGACAACAAGACGCCCATAACTGGGTCGCGTCCGCCGGTCGACACGCGTGGAGGTGCGATTTACTGCTGGGCTGACTCACTGTTACTCTCCCGGTGCACGTTTTCCGGCAACCTAGCAAACTTCGGCGGGGCCCTTCGAACATATCAATGCTCCGCAATCATCACGGATTGCCTCTTCGAGGAGAATACTGCGACCCGCGAAGGAGGCGCGCTCTTCAATAGCGATGCAAGCCCGGCTATCTCGAATTGCCGGTTCTTGGCGAATACAGCAAGCTCGGGATCGGGGATTTGGGATAGCGCCGGTGGCGGTTCCATTGTCAACAACAGCCTATTCCTGCATAACACGGGCATTGCACTGCGATACGACAGTGCGTCACCATTGGTGACGAACTCAACACTGGCAGCCAATGTCGGAGGTGCAATCCTGGCCGTCTACACGACCGGTGACTTTCACAACTGCATCTTTGCAACTCATGCTGTCGATCCCGTGTTCTTCGCCAACGGCGGCACAACCACCATCACCCACTCCCTCATCGAAGGCGGCTACCCAGGCGCAGGTAACATCGACGCCGATCCACTCTTCGTCGACGCCGATGGGCCTGACAACATCCCCGGCACACTCGACGACGATCTGCGCCTCCGCCCCGGCTCGCCCTGCATCGACGCCGGCGACAACACCGCTGTGCCGCTCGGCGTGCTGATCGATCTCGCCGGCAACCCGCGCTTCGTCGACGATTCCGCCACCGCCGATACCGGCCTTGGCACGCCGCCCATCGTCGACATGGGCGCCTTCGAGTTCCGCGGCCCCTGCATCTGCGACTTCGACCACAACAACACCATCAACCTCGACGACCTGCAGACACTTCTCTTCACCTTCGGCACAACCGTCGCGCCGTACACCGCCGGCGACGCCACCGCCGATAGCCTCGTCGACCTCGACGACTTGCAGTTGTTGTTGTTCTACTTCGGCTCAAACTGCTGATGACCTCGTGTGCCATGGTCGCCTTGGGCGACCATGTTCGAATCTTCATGGTGGGGACGCGTGGTTGCCCAAGGCAACCACGGCACACGCTGCGTTCGATTTGTCTTCTTTGTCTTCTGTGTGTCCTCTGCGCCTCTGCGGTGAATCTTCTTCTTATCCCCGCAGCGCGTCCCACCCGGCAACGATCGCCGCGCGCGGCGGGTCATTCACAACCCGGCACCGCCCGAGCGCATCGCCCGACTTGGGCGCATCGAGCGCGATGAGTCGGAGCACGCCGCCGGAAGCTTTTTTGTCGTGGCTCATCGCCTCGAGCAGTGCATCATCGCTCGGCAGCGCGCGCACACGCGTGGGCAGTCCGGCCTCAGCAAATGCCGCTCTGATAAGCTCGGCATGTTCCACGTGGAACGCGCCGAGCGCGGCGCTGGCATGTGCTGCGGCGACGACACCCAGCGCGACCGCTTCGCCGTGCTGCAATGGCGCGTCTGCGGGATCGGCGGTTGGGGAAAGCTGGGCGATTGGTTCGATCGCGTGCGCATATGTGTGGCCCAGGTTCAGGATCGCGCGTCCGCCGTTGGGATCGAGTTCGTGCGGATCGGTATGCACAACGGCAGCTTTTGTGCGCACGTTGCGCGTCACGAGTTCGCGCAACGTGGCGGCGTCTTTGGCCAGGATCTTGCGCACATGCGTGGTCGTCCAGTCAAAGAGATCGGTTTCGATATCAAATGTCGCGCAGAGCAGGCCATGCTTGAGGCACTCGGCAAGACCTGCACGGAGCGTGCGCGCGGGGAGTGAGGCAAGGGCGGCGACATCGGCAAGCACGAGGGTGGGCTGCCAGAACGCGCCGACGATGTTCTTCTTGAGCCCGGTGTCGGTCTTGATGTTGACGGCGGTCTTGCCGCCCACGGAGGCGTCGACCATGGAGAGGAGCGTGGTGGGGCATTGGATAATCGGGACGCCGCGTTTGTAGGTGGCGGCGACGAAGCCGGCGAGGTCGCCAATCATGCCGCCACCAAGTGCGATGACGGGATCGGTGCGCTCGGCGCGGGTCGACGCGAGTTGGCGCAGGAGGAGTGTTGCGGAGGCGAGGGTCTTGTTGGTTTCGGACGCGGCGACGTCGGCGGAGGTGACGGCAAAGCCTGCGGCTTCGAGGGAGAGCGTTGCAGTGGAGACGATCTGGTCGGGCAGCTTGTCATCGACGACGAGGAAGGCGGGCTGATTGCGGCGCTTGCGCGGAAGGACGCGCGCGACGGATTCGCCAAGCGAGGCGAGGATGCCGTGGCCGATGCGCACGTCGTAGGGCGCTTCGGGGATGGCGCCCGGGGTGACGCGGACGGTGTCGTGGTCGGTCGCGGCGTGGGTCACTCGGGGGCCACCTGTGCGAGGCGTTCGCGGAGTGGGCCTGCGAGGGGATGGCCACCCAGTTCGGCGCGGCGGGCGTAATCGAATGCGCGCTTTGCATCGCCTGCGCGGTCGAGCCAGTACGCGCACCAGTAGGCGAGTTCAGCGTCGCGCGGGCGCTGGGCGGCGGCTTTGGTGTAGAGGGACGCGGCGCGGGCGAAGTCGTTCTGCATGCCGAGCGATGCGGTGGCCTCTTCGAGCGCCGGGTTGTTCATGAGGAGGATGGATTCGTCGATGTCAAGCATGGTCTGCGCGGCGTCGTCGGGGCGGTTCTCGCGGCGGAGCAGGCGCGACTCGGTGAGGCGCAGTTGCCACATGTCGGGCTTGAGGGAACGCGCTCGGGCGATGTGTTGCAGGCCCACGGAGGGGTGGTCTTCGTCGAGGGCGATCTGTGCGAGTACCGCCCACGCCTCGGCGGCGTCGGGGGCGAGGCGCGTGGCGACGAGGAGGTTCTTCTTTGCTTCCGGAAGATTGCTAAGTTTATATTGCACGAGGCCCAGATCGAGGGGGTACTTCGGGTTGTTGGGGTCGAGCTTCTGGGCCATGAGCCACTGGGCCTCGGCTTGCTCGGGCAGGCCCGCCTTGTTGGCGTACATGGCGGCGGCGTGGCGGTATTCGGGATGGTCGGGGCCGAGGGGGATGGCCTGGTCGGCCTGCTCATAGGCCGAGGCGAAGTCGCCAGACATTGCGAGCGTTTCGGCGTACATGAGGCGGAGCTGCTGATCGTGGGGTAGTTCGACCAAGGCGCCTTCAAGGATGACCAGGGCGGTTTCGATTTCGCCGGCATCGACCTGGGCGGCGGCGGCGTCCATCGCCTTCTTGGCGGCGGCGGCGCGATCGGCGGCGTCCTTGGAGGCCGCGGCGGCCTGCGATTGCGGCGTCGGCGCGGCGGCGCCGGTGGGCGAGGACGAACTGGTGGCCTTGAGCGCGACGACTACCAGCACGCCCGCGAGGAGCAGGGCGGGGATGATCGCGAGCCAGCGTTTGGCGGCGTTGGGGGCGGCGGGAGACATCATCATCGGGAGAGTATCGGCACGGGTAGACTGGGGCCTTGTGTTGAGGGCTCGGAGGCCCGATTGCAGCGAATGGGGCGCGGTTGACCCCACGGATATACGTCGCAGGACGTCTAGAGGTTTGTGGGGAGATGGTCGTGCCCGAGTCACTTGCCCAGAGTGCTGCTGAGCCCGCCAAGGGGTTGCCTGCGAAGTATGTGCCCTCGGAGCACGAGGATGCGGTCCGCGCGAGGTGGGATGCCAGTGGGGCGTTTCATGCCGACCCGGCGAAGGTGCTCTCCGGGGAGAGGAAGCCCTATTGCATTTTGATCCCGCCGCCCAATGTGACCGGGCGGTTGCATCTTGGGCATGCGCTGAACAACACGCTGCAAGACATTCTGGTGCGCGCACATCGGATGATGGGGTTCGAGACGTTGTGGATGCCGGGCACGGATCACGCGGCGATCTCGACGCAGGCGGTGGTGGACAAGCGATTGATCGAGGCGGGGAAGCCGGCGCTGAAGGATTACAAGCGCATGGAGGCGGAGGGGAAGAACGGCCGCGAGCAGTTTTTGAAGCTCGTGCTTGATTGGAGCAAGGAGTATGAGGGGCACATCACTGAGCAGTTGAAGCTCATGGGGTGTTCGTGCGATTGGGCGCGGCAGCGCTTCACGATGGATGAGATTGGGCAGCGCGCTGTGCGCGAGGCGTTCTTCCGGCTGTTCAAGGATGGGTTGATCTATCGCGGGAAGCGACTTGTGAACTGGGATCCGGCGACGCAGACGGCGCTGGCGGATGATGAAGTGGAGATGCAGGAGATCGACGGGTTCTTCTTCTATATGAAGTATCCGGTGGTTGATGCAGGCGGCAAAGAGACGGGCGAGTTTGTGACCGTTGCGACGACGCGGCCTGAGACCTATCTGGGCGATACGGCGGTTGCGGTGAATCCGGATGATGCCGAGCGGGCGAAGTTCATCGGGAAGAAGGTGAAGCTGCCGTTCGTGGGGCGCGTGATCCCCGTCATTGGTGATGATTATGTGGTGAAGCCCGATCCCAAGAGCACGGATGCAAAGGCGCAGTATGCGAGCGGGTTCCTGAAGGTGACACCGGCGCATGATCCCAATGACTGGGAAATTGGCATGCGGCATGGGCTGGAGGCGATCAATGTGATGGGGCCTGATGCTGCGATCAGTGATCAGCATGGGTGGACGGATGTTGGTGATGCGAAGCAGTTTGTGGGGCTGAGCCGCGAGGATGCGCGGAAGGCAATTGTGCGCGCGTTCAAGGATGCGGGGTTGCTTGAGAAGCAGCGCGACTATCGGCATGCGGTTGGGCATAGCTATCGGAGTCATGTGCCGATTGAGCCGTGGTTGAGTGATCAGTGGTATTGCAAGGTGACGGATGAGAAGTTGGTTGGTTGGGCGCAGGAGGCGGTGAAGCAGGAGCGCGTGACGTTTCATCCGGAGCGGTACGAGAAGACATACAGCAATTGGCACGAGAATCTGCGCGACTGGTGCATTTCGCGGCAGTTGTGGTGGGGGCATCGGATTCCGGTGTGGACGACCTCTCGGTCCTTCGGACCGAATTATGAAGTCGAGGAAGGCGACATTCTTGTTCCGTTACCACCGGCACCCCATACGGACGAGTTCATCCGTCGCATTGCGCAGTACCGTGCTGAGGAACGCCTGGACGTTCAGATGGTTTCGGTGGAAGGCGTGACTGGCACTTGGGAGGACGTCATTCCAGTTAGGCCCGGGCCGCATCGCTGGACGCTGGTTTGCATGTGCGTTCGCAGTGAGGATGACGTTGAGATCGTTGAGTATCTCGAGAGGTTTGGATACCAGCGCGACCCCGATGTGCTCGACACATGGTTCTCGTCGGGGTTGTGGCCGATGTCGACGATGGGGTGGCCTGATGCGGAGCAGGCGGCGGCGGACACGGGCATTGCGGACATGCCGCAGTTGTTGGAGGCGTTCAATCCGACGGATGTGCTGTGTACGGCGCGGGAGATCATCACGCTTTGGGTGAGCCGGATGGTGATGTTCAACCGGTATTTCCTTGGTGAGGGAGATGCGCCCGGGCGTGTGCCGTATCGGGATGTGTTCATTCACGCGATGATTCAGGATGGCGAGGGACGCAAGATGAGCAAGTCCCTCGGCAATGGTGTGGATCCGTTGGACATCATTCATTCGCACGGCGCGGATGGGATGCGGTTCACGCTGTGTCATATGACGACGAATACGCAGGATGTGCGCATGCCGGTGGAGCGCGATGAGGGGACCGGCAAGAACACGAGCCCGAAGTTTGATCTTGGGCGGAACTTTGTGACCAAGCTGTTCAACGCGGCGAAGTTTGCGATCAGCAAGTTGAATGAGGCTGAGGCGCGGAGCGATGCGAAGGTGACGCGGGGCGAGTTGTCGCTTGTGGATCGGTGGATGTTGAGCCGCGTGGCGCGCACGGTGATGGGGATTGAGAACGCGCTCAAGGGCTATTCCTTCAATGAGATCGCGACGCATTTGTATGACGTGTTGTGGCGGGATTATTGCGATTGGTATCTGGAGAGTGTGAAGCCCACGGTGAGCAAGAGCCCTGTGCAGCAGGCGGTGTTGCGGCAGGGGCTTGATGTGATCGTGCGGCTGTTGCATCCGGTGTGCCCGTTCGTGACGGAGGTGCTGTTCGAGCAGCTGCGCGCGGTGAAGGCGGGGGATATTGAGGGTGTGACGTTGGGCGACGGTGCGATGTGTTGCGTGGCGCCGTGGCCGCAAGTCGATGTGGCGCTTGTCGATGAGCAAGCGGAGCGAACGTTTGAGACGTTGCGCGGGCTGACGGAGGCGATGCGGCAGCTGCGGGCGCAGCATGGGATTGGCTTCAAGACGCCGATCGTGCTGTATACGGATGCAAAGACGAAGGCGCTGATCGATCAGGGCGGCGGCGTGGTGCAGACGCTCGCGAATGTGGGCGGGGTGTCGACGGCGGCGCGGGCGAGCGGGGCGCTGCCATTTACCTATGAGGGAACCGAGCACGCGATCTTTGCGGAAGGGCAGGAAGCGGATGCGGGGGCGCTGAAGGCGCAGCTTGAAGAGACGATCAAGAAGCTCATGAAGGATGTCGGGGCGTTGGAGGGACGTTTGAACAACAAGGGGTACACCGACAAGGCGCCGGCGCATCTGGTTCAGCAGACGCGTGATCAGTTGCAGCAGAAGCAGGATGAGTTGGCAGCGGCGAAGAAGCGCTTGGGGGAGCTGTAGTCTTGCTGCGGCGACGGGGCGCGATGTCCATGCTGGTAGGCGCGAGTGTTGCGTGCGTGCTTGCGGCGTGTGCGTCGTCGGGCAGGCCTGCTGCTGGCTCTGTGGAGACCGTATCGCCCGCGGCGATTTCGGCGCCTGTCGATGTGCCGATGACGCGGGAGTCGTGGGCGTTTGACGGCGCGGCGGGGGAGATTATCCGCACGGTGCATTATCGCATGTACACGACGGAGCGCGATCCGGTGATCGTGCGTCGGATCGTGGTGTTCCTGGAGCATGCGCTGACGCACTATCGAACGGCGCTGGGCGAGTTGCCCGAGCCTCCACAACGGCTTGATACGTACTTGATGGACAACCGCCAGCAGTGGGCGGCCCTAGCAGTGCGCATCGCGGGCGGCGCAGCGGATACTTTCACGCGATTGCAGCGGGGCGGGTTCGCAACGCGCGGCATCGGGTTGTACTACGACCTGGGCTTGTATGACACGCTTGCGATTGCGAGTCATGAGGGGTGGCATCAGTACACGCAGCGGACGTTTCGGAATTCGATCCCGCCACTGATCGAAGAGGGATTGGCAACGTATATGGAAGGGCACGGTTGGGAGGGCGCGACGCCGACCTTCAAGCCGTGGGCGAACCTGGAGCGGTTTGAGCAGTTGGAGCGTGCGGCCCGCGCGGGTCGGCTGCGCTCGCTTGGGCAACTTGCGCGGGCGGAACCCGGGGCGCTTGTGCGCTCGTCGAGCAGCGTGGCGGGTGGGCAGGATGCGTTGCTTGACTACTACGCGCAGGCCTGGGCCATGATCCACTTCTTGAATGAGGGACAGGGTGGCAAGCACGCGGCGGCGCTGCGATTGTTGTTGCAGGACGCGGCGTCGGGTGAGCTGGCGCGTCGGGTGCGCACGGCGCGTGGGCGGGCGGGGGCGGCAGCGTTGGTACGTCGGGAAGCGGAGCCAGTGCTTACGACCTATTTTGGCGACCTGACGCAGTTGGATTCGGCGTATCAACTTTTTGTGGATGCGTTGGTTGCACCGGGCACGCGCGAGGCGATTAGCGTCGGGCGTTCGCCGGTTGTGGGGCGCGGCGAGTAGTCGGTTCGCGTTATCATCCGGGGCATGACCCGGCCGGAACAGGATGCATCAAGTGACACGCACGGAGTGCCTGCGGTGTCGATCCGTCTTGCGCGCCCTGACGACCAGGATGCGGTGCAGCAGTTGTTTCATTCGTCGGCATTGCCCGATGCGACCCCCGACCATTCGGATGACCCGGGGGAGGACCTGTTTGATCTGCGTCGGCACTATGAGGTGGACGCGCTTGCGGATGTGGTCGGCGGGGCGTCGTTGGGGCTGCCAAGCGCGGATCACCCAGCGGTGCTTTGGGTCGCGGTGCACGCGCAAGATGGCGTCGTGGGGATGGTTGGGCTGCGGCACATCTCAGAGGATGTTGTCGAGATGCGCCGCCTGCGGGTGAATGCAGTGCATCGGGGGCAGGGGATCGGGACGGCGCTGGTGAAGCACGCGGTGCGGGTGTGTGCGGAGCGATTGTATTTAAAGGTGATTCTGGATACGTTTGTGGAGCGTGACTCTGCGATTCGGCTCTTTGAGCGAGCGGGTTTTGTGCTGGCACGTTCGAGGCCAAGCGAGAACGGGCGGCACGCGCGGCTGGATTTCTATTTGGATTTGTACCGAGAGCAGCCAGGGCCCTAGACTGGGTGTCGACGGTTGCGGGCGTAGCTCAATGGTAGAGCGTCAGCCTTCCAAGCTGAATGTTGAGGGTTCGAGTCCCTTCGCCCGCTTTGGAATCCGGGGATCATGATGAGCCAGAATCGTTAGGCGGCGAAGGATCGGCTCCAAGCAGAGCATGACTATCGGGTCAATTTGAAAGCCGAGCTTGAGATTCGGCTTTGCACACAAAGCTGGACCAGATCCTGACGCATCAGTGGCAACGCTTGATTGAGATTCAGCAAGTTGCAGATGGATCTGATGGAGGAAATTGGCAAAGCCAAGCGCGGCTGATTTGCCGGTCTGGCGGGGTGCCACGATGTCGATTGCGTGGGCGGTCATCCCTGTGATACGTCAGCGGGCGACAGTGTAAGGACCAGAGTGTCGCCGTCCAGATCTGCTCGGCATGTGAGCCCGCAGCCGGCCGCGGTGTGGCGCACGATTGCGAGCCCGAGTCCGTGGTGGTTGCGTTCGCTTCGAGCTGCGTCTGCGCGCCAGAACGGTTCAAAGAGTCTTGAGATCGACTCTTGATCGAGTTCAACTGGGCCGTTTGCAATGCGCAGCGAATTGCCATGGACCTGGATATCGATGCGCCCACCCTTGGGGGTGTAGTCGATCGCGTTTTCGAGCAGATTACGAATGATGATCTGACCACCGTACCTTGAGCAGCGCCAGTCGTTTGTCATCGAGACGGCGATCATGATTCCAGTGGTCGCGGCGCGAGCCGAAGCTCTGTCGCACTCTTCCTGCACGATCTTCGCGACGGAGTCCAGATCGGCGTTGTGTGCTGCTAGGTCTGACGATGGGCGGCTGAGCTGCAGCAGCGTCTCGATGAGGTCCGTCATGCGCACGAGCACCTCGTCGGCCCGCGCCAGTGATCGATCGATGCGTTCGCCCTCGGGCCATCGTTTGGCGACGTCAAGGGTGGTGCGCAGTTCGGCGATTGGCGTGCGCAGTTCGTGGGCCGCGGCGTCTGTGAAACGGCGCTCGCGCTCGATGGTGTTTCGCACGCGGTCGAGCGCACTGCCCAGTGCGTCATATGCGGGCCGAAGCTCGCTCGGCGTTCCGGTGGGTGGCGGGGCAAGCTCAAGAGCATCGGGTTCGAGATCTTCGATCGCTGCAATGTATCGATCGAGCGGCCTGAGACTCGCGCGCACAACAAGCCACACGATCACCATTGTCGTGACCAACACATAGAGCCCAAGGCCGGCCATTGCCGATCCGACGGTCGCGATGTTTCGGTCGAGCGTCTCTGTTGATTGAACGAGCGTGATCCAGACCGGGGCTGTTGTCGGAGTGGGCGGCGACTCTGCTGCCTCGGCATCCTCGAGATGCGGGCGGAAGCCGTGGATGACGGCGAGTCCGTCGCGATCTTCTGGAAGTTCGACGTGGGCCCAGGCGAAGTCGCCAGGGGGAGGCAGCGGTGGCTGCGCACCGTCCCATTGGAAGCTCCCGTCTTCTGCGACTACGGCGCCGTCCGCATCGACGATGCGGTAGTCGAAGCGAAGCGCCCCGGATTTGGCGGGCACCTCCAGTTCAATCTGGCCGTGATCCACGACGACCAACGCCGCCAGCGCGCGGGCTTGCGTGGCCAGTGCCGCTCGGAACTCTGTGGACATGCGGTCGGCAGTCAGGAAATACAAGGCTGTTCCGCCAGCGACGAGCGTCAGCGTCACGCCAATGAGCAGACTGATCAGGAGACGAGCGCGAAGAGACATCAGCGGTCACTCCCGCGCGCGGGTGGCAGCTCATACCCGACGCCGCGGCGAGTCAAGATTGACTCGGTGCAGCCAGCGTCGGACATTTTGCGGCGGATGGATGACACGAGGGAGTCGATGGCGTTGCTCCAAACGGGGGACTGCTCGTCATAGATGCGTTCTTCGATTTGTGCGCGCGATACCGGGCGGCCGGCGTCGAGCGCGAGGCATTCGACGAGTGAAAATTCCTTTGCGGTCAACTCAACGGTGACACCATCTACCACCGCCCGCCGCTGGGAAAGATCGACGTCGAACCCTGTAAAGCGAAGGATCGAGACCTTGTGTCCGTGGCCGCGCCGGCCAAGTGCCTCGACGCGGGCAAGCAGCTCGTCGAAGGCGAATGGCTTGACGAGGTAATCGTCGGCACCCGCTTGCAGGCCTTCGACACGTTGTTCGACTCGATCCTTCGCGCTCAGGATCAGCACGTGCGCGTTGCCGCCTTTGGACCTCAGTTCACGAAGCGCAGACAGTCCATCCAAGACAGGCAGCATGAGGTCGAGCACGATCAGGTCGTAGTCGGTCGTCCGAGCGTGGATGACTGCCTGTCGCCCGTCGGTCACTGCATCCACAACGTGGCCGTCCTGGGTCAGGCCATCGACCAGGCTCTCTCTGAGCACTTCGGAATCTTCGACAACCAAGATACGCATGGCATGAGTGTAGAGCAGTCTCGAAATCAGTTGTCGTCGTCATCCTCTTCGTGGTTGCGATGACGAGCGTGATCCTCGTTTTCGTCGTCATCGTCTTCGGCCTGATCTTCATCATCGCGGCCGCCGCCCGGGCCGACATGATCCTCGATGTCGCCCGTGGCCAGGGCGACGACCTCGATGGTCTTGCCATTCACTTCGACTTCCATTTCGAAGTAATGCAGTTCGACCGCCTCGGCGGCTTTGATCGTGGCGCCGGGGAAGTCCTTCTGGATCTCATGACGGACCGCAGCGGGAAGCGCATCGGCGTGGACCGGCATCTCACGCTCAAGGAGGTCGCCGGTGTCGGCAAAGGTCATGCTGGCGGTGCCGCCGTTGGCGGCAAACTCAAGTTCATACTTCTTGACCTCTTCGACTGTAATCTCTTCGACGCGCGTCGGGGCCGCGCCGTGTGCGTGGCGCGCAAAGGCGTCGCGAACTGCCTTCGGGGCTGCGTCGAGCTGGATGACGGCGGTGTGCTCCTGATCGTCCCCATCGGCCTGTTCTTCATCGCTGTCGCCCTGGGCTTCATCGTCGGCGTCTTCGCGACCGGCACCCATAAACCTGCCGTCCTGGGCGACCAGGAACTCGAAGTCACCTTGGCGGCCTTCGACCTCGACTTCATAGACGGCCTGGCCATCTTCGGTGGTGCGCTCGATTTTCTCGATGTCGCCGCCCCTGGCATGTTCGCGGATGGTCGTGCGGACCGCTTCGGGAAGGGATGACAGTTGAACGACTTCATCGTCATCTGGCTCGGCACGTGCGGTGAGCGCCATGGTGGTGCCGGCGGCGGCGAGCAGTGCGACGGCCAACAAGGATGTGCGGAGTGCGTGTTTCATTGTGTGTTCCTTTCGCGGGTGTGCCGAGAGTTCGCCGTGCCCAACGGGCGCCGGTCATGGTCTTTGTACGCCCGTACCGCGCCGGGTTTCTGTCCGATTGATGAGCGGATCAATCGACGGGCGTTGACTGTTGAGGGGCTGACACGCTCGCCGGTCCTTCGATGAGCGCGCGGATCACGCGGCGGACGTACTCGGGCAAGCACTCCCACCTGCCAACGGCCCCGCGTCGCGCGCGGCCTTGGTCAGCTTGTGGCACACTGTTCGATGTTTCAGGCGCGTTTGGCGGCGAGTTGATCGACCGGGTAGCCCAGCGCTTGCCAGACGGCATCGAGGAACTGACTCGTTTCGAAGGGTTTGTGCAGGAGTGCGCAGTTGGCGCCCATGGTCGAGGGCGCTGGGGCGTGCTCATCGCCAGTGACGAAAAGGATCGGCGTGCCGGCGAGTTCGGGGTTTTGCTCGATGCGCTCTTTGACGCTGTAGCCACTGCCGGCCGGCATGTTGATATCGAGGATGAGCAGGGCGGGTTTGTCGCGGCGTGCGGCGGCGACGGCTTGATAACCGTCTTGCGCGGTAATCACCGTGAACCCCTCGTGTTCAAGTCGGATGGTAAGTGCCTTGAGCAGGCGGGTGTCATCGTCGGCGATCAGAATGGTTTCCATGGCGCGTTTCCTGTGTGGGTGGCGTCAGGACGCCGAGGCGCGTGTGAAGCCGATCTCGACCTCGATGAGTTCGAGCAGTTGCGCGATGTCAAAGGGCTTTTGGAGTACGGTCACGTTGGAGATATTGCGCAGATTGCGTTTGAAGTCGGCGTGGAAGCCAGTGATGATGACGATGGGCACTTGAGAGACTTGCCGGATTGAGCGCGTGAGCTCAACGCCATCGAGCGCGGGCATGTTGAGGTCGGTGATGACGAGATCGATGTCGTCTTCGCGAAAGCGAGCCAGACCTTGTGCACCGGTACACGCGGTGACGCAGCGATAGCCGGCGTGATCCAGGCGCACGGACAGGGCTGTTGTGACCCCCTCGTCGTTGTCAATGACCAGAATGGTTGGGCGGTGATTGTGCATGGAGCGGCTCCTTGGTCGCATGGCACTGCGTGACTTGCTGCAGCGTCGAGATCACTTCGGATGATTCGAACGGTTTGGAGAGGAACGCGGCGGCGCCGGCGTCTCGCGCGCGGATGCGGTCATCTTCGTGGCAGGATGCCGAGAGGAAGATGACGGGCGTGTGCTCGAGGCCCGGGATGCGTTTGACGCGTCGGCACGTGTCGATGCCATCGATGTCGGGCATGCGGATGTCCATGACGATGGCATCGGGGGTGTGAATGGCGGCGGCTTCGACGCCCGCGAGGCCATTGATGGCGTGGTAGACGGTGTAGCCGGCCTGTTGAAGGCGCACCATGAGTGCGGCGGTGACGCCTGGCTCATCGTCGACGATCAGCACAGATGTGTCATTCATGCGACGCCTTTCTCTTTCATGCGCGCGCCCTGTGCGACGACGACCGGCTCGGCGGCGGCGCCGGAGGGCTGCACGAGCTTCGGGACGGCTTGGCGCGCGCCCTCGATGTCCCACATTCCGAGGAGCTCGGCCTCGAAGGACCAAGGGGCAGCGGCGTCCTGTTGCAGACGTTCATGTTCGCGCTTGAGCCGAGCGATCCACTGTTCGGGCTCTTTGGTTTGGCCAATGATGACGACCTTGTGCGCAGTTGGGTCGGGCAAGAGCAGGTCGTGTGGGCCGGTGAGGTCGCCCAGCGCGGCTTGCAGTTTTTCGTAGCTTGCGGCGTGGAGTTGGATGGCGGCGATGCGCGGTTGCGCGGCACGATCTCGTGCGCCATCCAGGAACGCTTGAATGATGGCCTGTTGGCGGGCGAGGGGGAGGGTGAAGGAGAAGGTGCTTCCTTTTCCCACAGCACTCTTGACAGAAACGGCGCCGAGATTGAGGGACACAAGCTCCTTGACAATGCTGAGCCCCAGACCAAAGCCTTTGCAGGCGATAGTGTTGGCTTCGCCGCCTTGGCGGAAGCGCTGGAAGAGCGAGCGCACTTCGGTCTCGGGCATGCCTGGGCCTTGATCGGTCACGGCGATTTCGATCGCGCGATCCTCAAGCATCTTCGCACTGATCGTGACATTGCTTTTCGGGTCTGAGAACTTGATGGCATTGACGACAAGGTTGATCAGGGTGCGGCGTACCTTTTCCGCGTCGGCATAGACCGCGGGCAAGTCGTTGGCGACATCGAGCGTCAACTCGACATACTTGCCTTTGGCGCGGACCTCGAGCATGGGCCATGCGGAGGCGATGAGTTGATTGACTTGGTGAGCCTGTCGATCTACGCGTAGCGTTTGTGCGCGCAGCTTGCTGCTGTCCAGGAAGTCGTCGATGAGGTGTGCGAGGTCGCGCGAGGCCGCGATGATGAAGTCGAGGTATTGGTGCTGAGCAGGGGAGATCTCGCCTCCCAGGCCGTCGGACATGATGGCCGCGAACTCTTTGATGACGGTGAGTGGCGTGCGGAACTCGTGGGCAACGTCTTCGACGAATCTGTGGGCGGTCTCGGTCATCTCGGCGAGCGCGACGTTTTTCTGTTCGAGCGTGACGTTGGTGATCTTGAGTCGGCGAGCGAGGTCGCGATTGGTGTGCTCGAGGCGAAAGCGGCGGAGCGCTTCGTTGATGATCGTGCGCAGGCGATCGGGGTCGTTAATGATGAGTTGTTTGTTGATGTAGTCGGCGGCGCCATGACGAAACGCGTCGGCGGCGATGCGCTCATTGCCAGAGGAGGTCACCATGATGACGGGGCCCACGTCTTCGCGGATGAAGTCGGGAAGCCAGTCGATGCCGGAGCCGCCCGGGAGCATGTAGTCGCAGAGGATGACGACCTCGCCTTGTGGCGGGAGATCGGCGAGGGCATCCATGGCGTCCTTGTAGACGTGGGTTTCGACCGGTCGTTCGCCTTCAAAAGCGGCGCGCACGGCTTGGCACATCAAGTCGCGATGATCAGGATCGTCGTCGATGACGACGGCGTTCACTGTGCAGTTTGGCGCCGACCTGTGCATGGCCCGTTCCTTTGCCAATCCCCAACTGGTGATGGGGCGGTATGTGGATCGGCCCTGATGAGATCGTGCTTCAGCGCTCGTTTGGAGATTGCGCAGACCCTCAAACAGGGCGAGTTTAGGAGGCGTAGGTGCTGAACACGGCGCTTGCCGATACTCTTTCGGGTGTTGGCGTTGTTTTGCGCAGGACTATTGGAAGTGGTTTGCGCGCGTAGACAACGCGTGCAGGTAAATGCGGTGCAGCGGCTTGTGAACTCGGACGGATCGCGCCACCCCAAACGGGGAAGTATGGGCCACGATTCAGGACCGCGCCATCGAGATTGCGGGTTCGACGCAAGCGATTCTTAGTTCGGGCGCGGTGCGCCGGATGGGCTGCGCATCGACTGGTGGGCCCGGGGCAAGGCACATGTGTGGCACCCTGATTGTGGCACCTGCAGGGAGGGCAAGGCAGCTCCCGCAGGCTCCCTAACAAAATCCCAAAAAAATGGTGATTATCCCCTTGACGCAAGGCGCTGTAGAATGAGCGGATGTTTGGATTGGCATTTCTGCTCACGCTCATCGATGTTCGGATCGTCGAGCTTCTCGGCGACGGGAGTTCTCGTCTTACGTTACGAGATTGGGCGTTTTACAGCTTTTCTATCTCACGATATGCGGGGTGGCGGGCCTTCAAAAAAGAATTGTTCTGGGGAGAAGTATTAGTGTCGATCGTCTATGGCATTGTGCAAGGATCGTCGCTACTTCACGGAGCTCTGCTCGGTCTCAAGGCGTTTGGGATTCTCTTCTGCATTGGCTTTGTTTTCTTTGTGTACTATGCAGTGATACGCGGTTCAAAGTATTTACACCAGCGGACATTTTTCATGTTTGACTGGCTGTGCGGCGCTGTCGCAGATGGCGAATCGATACTTGCTGCATACGAAGATTACGACAAGTTCGTAGAAAGAACAACAAAGTGGGAAAAAGAGTGCTGGGACTGGCTTGTCTTGCATGCAGAGACCGAGGCAAGGTGGTGGTACCTCATAGGAACTGACCTTGATTCAGCAACAAAAGACATGGCCAGAAGCTACGGAGATATTCTTACCAACAAGGTAAAATGGGTTGAGTTCAAGCATGCATATCGGATTGAACGGCACAAGCTTCTTGTTCAAAGCCTAAAGGAGGTTGCGTCCCGACATCGGCCAGATGCTCGCGTATGGAAAGAGAGACCTGATAGGAACGATCACTAGGCCACCAAGTCCTTGTACTCCACGTTCTCCGCACTGACCAGATGCTTCATCGCATCCCGGAAAATGAAGGCGTTGTCTCTGTTGTTGAACCTGAACTCAAACTCATCCAAATAGGCTTGCAGATGCTTGATGCTGACCTTGTGATACGACCCGATGACCGAACGCTTGAACAGCGACCAGACGCCTTCGATGCCGTTGGTGTTGACGTCGCCACGCACCCACTTGTTGAGCTTGTGTTCGACCGTTTCGCGCGATCTGTTTCCGGTTGCAGACTTGTACGCTGGAGCCTCATCTGTGTAGAGCATCGCCCCCTCTGCAATGTGCGCTTCGATGAACGAGCGCAGACGCTTGACCGATTCGCCGCCGCCCTCACCCTGCACGGAAATGCGAACGTCTCCGCCACGCTCGACTGCGCCAGTGATCATCGCCTTGTTGTCTTTGTTGCCTTGCTTGCCAGGACTGCGACCACCGATGAACGTCGAGTCCATTTCAATCACACCATCAAGATAGGAGTGTTGGCCTTCAAGCGCCTTGCGGATTCGGTGGCACAGATACCACGCCGTCTTGTATGTCACGCCCAGCGTGCGCTTGAGTTGGTTCGCGCTGATTCCCTTCTTGGACTCTACGATCATGTAGACCGCCAGAAACCACTTCCACAGCGGAAGCTTGGTGTCCTGCATGATCGTGCCAGCAGTCACGGAGAACTGATAGCGGCATGAATCGCAATCGAACTGATCCCGGTCGTGAATGCGCGAGACCGTCTTGCATCCGCAGCGCGGGCACTCAACGCCTTCGGGCCAGCGAAGCTTCTCCAGGTAGGCTCGGCAGCAGTCCTCCGAGCGGAACTTCTCACACAGGTCCACAAGGTTGATTTCGTATGTCTGAGCCATCGAAGAAGCCCCCCAAGCCGTCCAAGGCCGCCCAGCGTCGCGTGGCGAAGGTCGATCCCGACCTGCCCGACGCCGATGCGATCCGCCGCCTGTTCCCCAAGCGGGTTGTGGACCACGTAAATCGGGATATTGGGCTCGAAACCGACGATTCCGACGCACCTAAGTCCCGTCAGGAGAAAGAGTAGCACCGATGGAACCTTGTGTCAAGGGGATAATCACCAAAAAAATCGACGAACCCCCTTGACGGCTCCAGCGGGGAGCCCGTACTTTACCCGAACAGAGTGTCGCGCAAGGAAGCGGCGGGCTTGATTGGGGCCGGACCAACCCGCGAGGGGGCCCCGGAAGGATGGTTTGCGATGGTGCAGGCAGTAGAATCGGCGTCGAAGCGGAATGGGTCTGCTGGGGCCGGGGAACGATCGGCCAAGCAGGGTTCGAAGGGGCGATTTGGTCGGAGCGGCGGGCTCCGACGGGGCCAGCCCGGCCAGGCGAGCACAAGCAATCCCAAGGAGGGGATGACGATGCCGACGAAAGCACCAGTGGACGACACGAAGGCGGCCGGGGCTCGGCCGGAGGTTGCGGTGGAACCCAAGCCAAACAGTGATGGCGGCGCGACGTCGAAGCTCGACAAGGAGCGCCAGCAGGTGCTTGATCGCACGTTGCAGCAGATCGAGCGTTCGTTTGGCAAGGGCTCGGTGATGAAGTTGTCGGAAGATGCGTTTGCCGCGATTCCGGGCATTTCAACGGGCACGCTTTCGTTGGACTTGGCGCTTGGCGGCAAGGGGTTGCCGGTGGGGCGTGTCGTGGAGATTTACGGGCCCGAGTCGTCGGGCAAGACGACCTTGGCGCTGACGGCGTTGGCGCAGGCGCAGAAGGCGGGCGGAGTTGCGGCGTTCATCGACGCGGAGCACGCGCTCGATCCATCTTGGGCGAAGCGTCTGGGCGTGAACATCGATGATTTGCTTGTTTCGCAGCCCAGTTCGGGTGAGGAAGCGCTTGAGATTTGCGAGCTGCTTGTGCGCTCAAACGCGGTGAGTCTCATCGTGGTCGACTCGGTGGCGGCCTTGGTTCCCCGGGCGGAACTGGAAGGGGAAATGGGCGATTCGCACGTTGGCTTGCAGGCGCGGCTCATGTCGCAAGCGCTGCGGAAGCTGACGGGAGCGATTGCGAAGACCAGCTGCACGGTGATCTTCATCAACCAGATTCGGGAGAAGATCGGTGTGATGTTCGGCTCGCCTGAGACGACGACCGGCGGGCGCGCGCTGAAGTTCTATTCGTCGATTCGCATCGACGTGCGGCGTATCAGTGCAATCAAGGAAGCGGATCAGAATGTCGGCAATCGTGTGCGGGCGCGCGTGGTGAAGAACAAGCTGGCGCCGCCGTTCCGCGATGCTGAGTTTGACATCATGTTTGCCGAGGGCATTTCGGTGACGGGTGATCTGATCGACCTGGGTGTTGCAGAGAAGGTCGTGGAGAAGTCCGGGGCGTGGTTCAGCTTTGGCGAGACACGGCTTGGGCAGGGTCGGGAGAACTCCAAGCGATTCCTGGCGGAGAATCCGGATGTGATGAAGCAGGTTCGGGCGGGGATCTTGAAGGCGAAGGGGCTTGTGAAGTAGGCGATGCGTGAGGAAGAGCGCTCGGCCCCGGCGTCGTGGATGGAGATGCGCGGAGCTGGCTGCCGGGGTTGTTGGAACCGCGGGACTGTGCCCCCGATGCGGCGGGAACATATCCCCTGTCCGTATGTGGGGGAGTGAATCCGGGGGCGGGGGCGGTGCGTATAGGCATGCGGTGCGGGGTTCGGCCGAGGGGTCGTGCTGCGCGAAGGAGGACTCGCTATGCTTTCGCCCTGCCGATTCGGAGGAACGACTCGGCACGTCAGGATGATGCGGCTGTGGCGGAATTGGCAGACGCGCTAGGTTCAGGTCCTAGTGGGAGTAAAATCCCGTGAAGGTTCGACTCCTTTCAGCCGCACTTTTTCGCGGCTCAGTCGGGAAACCGGCATGAGCGGCGCCCAATCCGGGCAACCGAGATTGGGGATAGAATGGATGGTGGCGGCGGCCGGGCAGATCCGGGCGTCGTTGTTTGGTTTGTGAACGTGTGCGGCGGGGCCCGTTATCGCCGGAGTTGTGTCAACGTGGCGCAACATCTCGGCATCGTTGTTCGAGAGGCCCCCAGTATTCCCCGCCGAACACAGGTCGCTTTTGGCGACTTGGGTCTCTCATAGTTCCGAAGGAGGTCCGCATGGACCGTCTCTCGATCACACGCCGACGGGGCTTTACGCTTGTCGAGCTGCTGGTCGTGGTGAGCGTGATTGCACTGCTCATCTCGATTCTGCTGCCGGCGGTCGGCCAGACGCGTCGTCAGGCGCGCATTCTGCTTTGCACGAGCAATGTCAAGCAGCACGGCCAAGGCCTGCAGAACTATGCCGCGGCCAATGACGATGTGCTGCCGAACGCACCGATTTCGCCGGGCAGCGATATTCCGGTGTTGCAAGTCAATTACGGCCCGAAGGGTCAGACGGCATTCCGCTTCGCACAGCCGGGCCTCGAGGTCAACGGCTTCCGTTGGGGCGCTGGTCAGCCGCCAGGCATTCGCACGATCGGCGACGCCTTGGTGTCCGGCAGCCAGTTGAATCCCATCGTGATGGGCGAAGGCGCGGGCATTCAGGGCATGTATTGGGTGATCCTGTCGGAGTACATGGTTGACGGCCAGGGCGTTGGCGCCATGCAGGACATCTTCATTTCGCCTGGCGATCCGGGCACGAAGTCGGACTGGAATGCGCTTCGGGACTATGTGAAGCGGACGGGCAACGGCGGCGGCAATGGCCAGCTGCCGAAGATGAACGACGTGACGTCGAAGGTTGGTCGGCGCGTTCGTCAGGGCTCGTACAAGTATGTGCCGACGGCGATCGTCGATCCGGCGATGCTGAAGCAGAGCCCGCGGAGCGGCAATCCCATCGACCCCACGCGTTGGGGGATGTATGTGTCTGAGCAGCGCGGCCAGACGCAGCGCTGGGACTTTGCGCCTGGGTTCAACGGTTCGTTCAACCATGCGCAGTTCTATGACGTCGTGAAGCGCAACCGCAGCTCGGCGGTGGACTATCCGTCGGACAAGGTGATGTTCTGGCTGCGCGGCGCTGTGCATGATCCGCGGTATTCGCTGTGGATCGAAGCCGGCGCCACATGCCCGGTCGCATCTGCGGACGGTTCCGCCAAGGCGATCGTGCCGGCGCGCGACGCGCTGTTGTCGGAGCCCAAGCAGAATGCCGGTGCGATTTTCGCGTTGGGTCTGGCGTATGGCGAAGACCAGTTCGACTATTTCGACACGTACTTCCTGTACAACTTTGGCGGCATCAAGGGCCGCGACCTGTGATTTGAGACCATTGGGTCGGAAGGAGTCCTCATATGGCCAAGGGTGGACAAGGCCCGAAGGTTGCGATTGCTGCGGTGTTCTTTATCGCGGCGGCAGTCGCAGTTGCATGGCAAATGGGCGCGTTCGGAAGTGGGGCTCCAAAGTCCACCAAGAGCGCGGAGGAGCGACAGGCGGAAGCTGAGCGCATGCGCAAGCTCGTTGAGAGCGGCGAGGCGAAGGAGCAGCCGACGCTTCAGGCCGAGTAAGCGCCCATCGATCACGATGTGACCAAACCAGCCCGGCCTTTGCGCCGGGCTGTTTCTTTTTGCGGTGCGATGATTTACGCGGAGGGAGGAGAAGCGCGGTAGCCTGCGCGCGCTGGAGCACGGCGCGTATGGACGATCGAAGCGAGCAAAGTTCGGGGGCGTGGCTGTACGCGGGGATTGACGAGGCGGGGTATGGCCCGGTGCTTGGGCCATTGTGCGTTGCGTCGTCGGTGTTTGCGGTGCGCGAGCCGATCGAGTCGGGTGGGGCTGCGCCTGATCTGTGGAAGGTGCTCAAGCGAGCGGTTTCGCGGGCGCCGAGTCGAACGGCGCGGGGGAAGCGGCTTGCGATTGCCGACTCGAAGGCGCTCAAGTTGCCCAATCCGAAGGAGGGCGCGACGACGCAGCGGGATCCGTTGATGCACTTGGAGCGCGGCGTGCTTGCGATGTTGCATGCGCAGGGGCAACCGGTCGCTGCGGTGGAGGACTTGCTTGTCGCGGTTGGGGCGCAGAGGTCGGGGCTGCCTTGGTATGCGGCGGTTGAGGGAGGCGATGCATTGCCGCGGTCGACAACGGCGGCACACATTCGCATGCACGGCGCGCACTTGGCGGGCGTGATGGAGAGCGCGGGTGTGCAGTTGTGTGCGCTGCGTTGCCAGTGCGTCGATGAGGTGCAGTTCAATGAGCAGTTGGGGGCTGCGGGCGTGAAGTCCGAGGTGAGTTTCGGGGCGGTGGCGCTGCTGTTGCGTGAGGTGTGGTCGCAGACGGGGTCGGTTGATGCAGAGGCGTGCCCGCGCGTGGTGATTGATCGACAGGGCGGGCGGCGGTGTTACCAGGAAGCGCTCGAAGAGGCCTTGCCCGGTGCACAGGTTGAAGCGCTATGCGAGACGGCAGCGCGGTCGGCATATGTCGTGACGGAGCGGCGAGGCGGCGCGACGCGGTCGATGCGTGTGTTCTTTGAAGTGGAGGCGGAGCGCAAGCACTTGCCCGTGGCGCTCGCGTCGATGGTCGCGAAGTTGGTGCGCGAGTTGATGATGGCGCGGTTCAATGCGCACTTTGGGGCACGATCGATCGAGTTGAAGCCGACGGCGGGATATCACAGCGACGGCATGCGTTGGTTGCGTGACGCGGAACCGATCTTGACTGCTCAGGAGCGGGCAACACTGCGGCGTTTGGCATGACGGCGTGCTGGGCGGGAAGCTGGTGCGTATGACCCGAGAAGCGGCGCCATTGCGCGGAGATCAGTTGGACATTGCGATGCTTGATCGCGCAGCGCGGGTGGCGTGGCGCGGGGCAGGGTGTGTTGAACCCAATCCCATGGTTGGGTGCGTGATTGGGCGGGCTGACGGGACCGTGCTTGCAACGGCGCATCACGAGCGCTTTGGTGGTCTTCATGCGGAAGCGGCGGCGCTTGGACGGTGTACGGCGCAAGGTGCCGACGTGCGGGGCGCCACGGCGTGGGTGACGCTCGAGCCTTGCAACCATGTGGGCAAGACGCCGGCGTGTTCGGCAGCGCTGATGGCGGCGGGGGTTGGGCGCGTTGTGTATGCGACGGCGGATCCGAATCCGTGTGCGCGGGGTGGCGCCGCGATGCTGCGCACCGCGGGCGTGCGGGTCGAGCGCTGCGCCGGTTCGGCACTGGCTAACGCGGTGAGTATGCCATTTGTCAAACGCATCACGACGGGATTGCCGTGGGTGATTGCAAAGTGGGCGCAGACGGAAGCGGGATTTGTTTCGTTTGAGGGTGGCGAACCGCGTTGGGTGACAGGCGAGCGTTCACGGCGCGATGTGCATCGGTTGCGTGGTCGAGTTGATGCGATTGTGACGGGCATTGGCACGGTGCTGGCGGATGATCCGTTGCTCACGGTGCGGGGCGTGCCTGCTCGTCGAGCACCGATCCGTGTGGTGCTGGATCGCAAGCTCCGGATGCCGATCGACTGCAACCTTGTGCGCACGGCGGCGGAGGCGCCGACAATCGTGATCACTGCGGCGCAGTGCGCGTTGTCTGATCATGCTCGAGCGTTGAAGACGGCGGGTGTCGACGTCGTTGCCGGGGGAGCGGGCGATGGACCAGGTGACTTGCGCAGTTTGTTTGCAACGTTGGTGGATCGCTTTGATGTCGCCACGGTGCTCGTCGAGTCGGGGCCGCGCGTATTGGGTGCGTGCGCCGAAGCCGGATTGATTGACGAAGCTTGGGTGTATGTGGCGAAGACCCCCATGGACGCCCGTGGGGCGTTGCGCATCGACCAGGGGATGCTGTCTGCGGCAGGCCTTGGGCTTGTGCGCGAAAGTACGTTGGGCGCGGATGTTCGGCGGATCTATTGGCGCGGGAAGTATGTCGTCACGAGCGGTGGGAGCGGTTGCTGAAGCTGGTACTCAACGCCATGTGCGCGGACATGTTGAGCGCCGGAGCCCGGCTCGATGGCGATGCGGGTCAGTGGGGCACCCTCTCGGTCGAGCAGTTCGATCATAAGGAACGCATCGGATTGCGCCTGTAACCGCACCGGCGTTGCGGGCGCGGCCAGCTGCCGCAAGAGCGCATCCAGGGCCTGCGATTCGTCCGCCGTGAGCACTTGACGGAGCGCATCGGTGTCATCACGGATCTCCCAGCCGGTGATGTTGCGGACATAGCGGACTTGAGCCGCTGGCGGGGCGGGGATGAAGACGAGCGTGTGGACGGTTTCCGGGCGCACGACAACGGGCGTTCGCGCGATGTACTGCATTGGGTCAAGGATATGCGCGAAATCGAGTTCGCGCGTGTTGACGAGCATTTGGACATTCGAGGCGTCGGTCCCTTCGCTGGCCATTGCATAGAACAGGTGCGCAGCGGGGTCGAAGGCGGCGCCGATCTGGAGGGTTCGGCGTCTCGTTTCGATGCGCGGTTCGGCTTGCGCATCGGCCTGGTCGAAGGTGCGCAGATCGCGCTCGACGCTGACTGCGAGTCCATCCTTGAGTAGAGAAGCGATGTCCTTGGTGTCGGCGGACTGCGTGTTTCTAAACTCGGCGACCGTGATCTGAGCAAGTGCATCGAGCAGTGCATCGACTGCAGGCCGATCCGTCGGCGCGATGATTGGCTGCTGCAACATCCACTGTCCACCGATGCGTGCGAGTGACAGCGTTGCGTGTGCATCTGCGATCGTGATGCGTGAGACGTCGCGCCCCATGCCCGGCAACGCTTGATCGAGGCGATAAGCGATGAGCCCGGTGTCGACCAGTTCGGCGGCGAAACGCGCGCTGACAAGTGCCGTGCGCGGTGTTGAGTTGTTGCGTTGCACGGTGATCAGGCGATTACCGCCGATGGGTGCGGTGGCAAGATGCACCGTGACATCGCCATCAGCCGTTGTGAAACGAAGGACGATCGCGTCGGGGCCCAGCGTATCGCTCAGGTCGACAGCGCCTGTTGCGCGTGTTTCGTAGTGTGTGCGCAGAAATGTTGCAATTGCTTGAGAATCGGTTGGCCATGCGCCGCCGCCGGGCATATCGAACAGCCAGCGCCCGTCTGATTGGCGTCGGACCGACTGTTCGGTGGTGTTCGGCGCGTTGCGCGTGATCGTCATGACGTCGGCGGGATTGATGAGAAATGCGACCTGGCCTGGTGGTACGGGGCCATCGGTTGGCGATGTGTCCTGCGTTTGGTTGGGGGCGCGCGAGACCAACCAGGCGCCAGCGCCCAAGAGGACGGCAAGGAGGAGTGCAATGTAGGGCGACTTGCCGGTCATCGTTTTGGGTCAACCTTTCACAAAGCGGAATGCGATGCCAACGAGCAGAAGGAGGACGGGCACACCTGCGATGAGGGTCCAGCGCCAAAGCGCAAGTGACTGAGCGGAAAGCTGTGCGATGCGCGGCACATCTGTTGCGGTGGCGGCTGATCCGATGAGATTGTCGATCCCGCTAAGCCACCAGATGGCGTTATCGAAGAGTTCGCGATTGCCTGGATAGAGGGCGACGTTTCGCCCTTCGAGTTCGGCTTGCTGATCGTAGATCGCTTCGTACCACGAAGGTGAGGCAACGATGACAGCGCGTTGCGGAGGTTGTTCGGTGGCGTTGCGTTTTTCGATTGCTGCCGCGACGACCCAGGGGCCAGTGACATTGTCGCGTTCCGGGTCGGGATCAATGGCCGTGCGTGGCGAGAAGGACATGAACGGTCGGCGCTCATTGGCGTAGCGCAATGGCATCCACTGTGCTTCGCCCCAGATGTCGGCGTCCGCGGGCGCTTGCAGGAGTGGCGCGACGGTGACTTGGTCCGTTGGCTGGGTTGTCATTGGCATTGGCCATTGCAAGAGCACTTTGAGATTGGCCAGCGCGCTGGCAAGCGGGCTGTCGCCAACGACGGCGGGCGATTGATAGGTTGAGTAACCAATTGCGTTTGGCATCGTGATGCGTTCGATGAGCGGATGCCCCGTGTCGATGATGAGGCCAAATGCGCTGCGAAGTGGTTCGGCGAGGAGATCGGGCTGCCCGGCACCCGGGAGTTCGGAGGGCTCGACTGCCATAAGGATGTTTTGTTGCGCGTTGATCAACGTGCGGATGGCGTCGGCGAGGTGGCCGATGCGCGTGGCGCGTTCGGTCATACCGGTTGTGCGATCGAGATTGAGACGCGACGGCGCACCGGGTACGAACCAGACGATGGGGCGCCGACCATCGGGGTTGATGTCAGTAAACATAGGGCGAGCGAAGTCAACAGCGCACGGCCATTCGACGACGTCGATGCGGCGGAGTCGGCAGCGATCGATGATTGATGCGAGGGCGGCGCCGTTGGGGTTGGCAAGACGCCCGGCTCGATCGAACAACGGTTCGCGGTCGGCGTGAACGATCGCAAGGATTGGTGGGTGTTCGAGCAGCAGGGTGGAGATGGCGGTGGCGATGAGTTCTTCGCCGACAAAGCGCACTTGTGCGCGGCCTGCGGTATCGGTGGGATCGGCAAAGGCGGGGAAGAGTGATTCGAGGTTGATTGCGGTGGTGCCGTTGGGCGCGATGATGAGCACGGCGGGCGTGACTTGGATGGCGCGCGCGATTTGCAGCGGTTCGAGGGGGCCGAGGCGCGTGAGGGCGTCGAAGGCGATGGCGGCGTGGTCAGCGATGGTGCGGGCTTGGGCGGCGAGATCGTTCGCAAGTGGCGCGATGGCACGGGTCGCTTCGTTTGAAGAAGCGCGGGCGCGTGTTGCGACTTCGCTTGCCCACTGATCAACAGCACCGGCGGTGGCGATGGCGTTTTGGAAGGGTGCGTTCGCGGCGGATTGTGCTTCATCCGTGGCGGGGAGCACCGAGCCTGCGACTGTGTTTTGGAGCGCTGCACGCACGCCTTCCGCGGCGCGTGAACAGGATGTTGCGACCTCGCCAATGAGCAGCGCCTGTGTGTTGATGTTCTCGGCATCGGCCATCTTGCTGGCGGTTGCGATGGAGAGCAGCGATTGGGCGAGTGCGGGAAGCTGCTCCGCCAGGTCGCCCAATGCTTGTTGGGCGTCGGTGAGCACGAGGCGATGTGTGGTGATCTCAGCGGCGTTGCGTTCGGCGAGCAGGGCGATGACTCGGGCGAAGTCAGCCGCGGCGGCGGTCGTACCAGTGTCAATGATGGTGACACCAAGCCGGCCCGAGGCGCGTTGGAACTCGTCGAGCACGTCGCGGACGCGCTGCATGGAGCGTGCGTCGATGGAGCGCACGTCGGCACTGACGACAAGTTCCAGGGGTTGATCGAGCTGGGCGAGGATGGCCTGCGTGCGGGGAGCCAGTGTGTGTTCGCGCGTGGCAGTGAGATCGATGCGGGTGGAGCGTTTCTCACCAATGATGTTCGCGAAGAGTGCGGCGGCGACAAGCGCGCACAGTGTGATTGTGGCCATGAGCGCGAAGCGGGCCCGCTTCGAGGTGACACTTTCGGGCGGTGTAGCGGGGGCGTTCATCGCCACCTCCGCGATTCCAGGGCTGCGACCGCGCCGGCCAAGAAGACGCATGCCCAAGCGACGAAGAAGACGACGTGGCGCGTTTCGATGACGCCCTTGGCGAAGTCGGCTTGGCGAAGGGGGATGGAGAGCGTGAAGAGGATCGTGTTGTAGGGTGAGCCGAGTTGTTGTGCGAGCGGGCCTGATGCGAAGAAGAGCGCGAGGAAGAAGAAGAGTGTTGCGAGGAAGGCCACGACTTGGTTCTTGGTCATTGCGGAGAAGAGCGTGCCGACGGCAAGGTAGAACGCGCCGACGAGGAGGAGCCCGGCGTAGCCGGCGATGATGGGGCCATAGTCGGGGTTTGCGACGAGTTCGAGGACGCCAACATGGATGAGCGTTGCGGCGAGCATGATGCCAAGAAAGCCAAGGCCACCAAGGTACTTGCCAATGACGATGGACCAATCGGAGACGGGCGTAGACATGAGTGGGTCGATGGTGCCTGTGCGGAGCTCTTCTGCAAAGAGGCGCATCGAGATTGCGGGGGCGACCATGAGCAGGATCCACTGGGAGAAGTCGAGCAGGGCGCGCATGGACGCGGGCTCGCCGGGCTGAAGCGTTTGCAAGCCAAACCAAAGGCCAGAGAGCAGCACGTAGAGCGCAAGCACGACCCAGCCGATTGAGGTGCGGAAGCACGCGGCGACCTCGCGCGATGCGATGGCAAGGGCGGCGCGCATCAGACGGGCTCCTCGGCGCGTTCGACCAGGGAAATGTAGAGGGATTCGAGTGTGGGGCGATCGTGGCGGAGCTCGCGCAGGGTGAGGGCGTGGGTGGCTGCTGCGGCGCCGAGGCGTGCGCCGGCGTCGGTGACATCGGTATCAAACTCCACGGCGGCGCGCGTCCACTGATCGTTGAGGGATTGCGTTGTGCATCGGTTGACGCCCGGGACGGCGGCAAGGAGGTCATTGTTTGCATTGGCGCGCGACTTGTATTCGACGATGTAGCGGTTGGCGCCGGACTGGGCGAGAAGCGCTTCGCGCGTGCCATCGGCGCGGAGTTTGCCGCCCGCGAAGATGAGCAGGCGATCGCATGTGCGCTCGACCTCGGGGAGGATGTGGCTCACGAGGAGTGTGGTGTGTTGGCCTGCGAGTTCAGCGATGAGCGCGCGGGTTTCAAGGACTTGCGCGGGGTCGAGTCCACTGGTGGGCTCATCGAGGATGAGCAGTGGCGGGTTGTGCAGGAGCGCTGCGGCGAGGCCCACGCGTTGGCGATAGCCCTTGGAGAGATGCTCGATGCGGCGCTTGCGCATGTCGGTGACTTTGCAGCGGTCGAGTGTGCGGTTGATGGTGTCGCGTGCGGAGCGTCCATGCATGCCAAAGAGGCGGGCGCGGTACTTCAAGTAGCCCTCAACCGACATCTCGGCGGGCAGCGGGTTGGCCTCCGGGAGATATCCAATGCGACGGCGGAGGTCGCGGCGTTCGGGGGCGACCTCAGCGCCATTGAGGACGACGCGGCCTCGGGTTGGGGGCAAAAGGCCCGTGATGAGGCGGATCGTTGTGGTTTTGCCCGCGCCATTGGGGCCCAGCACGCCCACGATGGCCCCGGCAGGGACCGAGAATGACACGGCTCTGACGGCGTGAACGCGTCCGAAGGAGCGATCGACTTTTTCGAGTTCAATCATCTTTGTGGGCGCTGGCAATGCAATCGGGACGATGAAAGAATACTCTTCGGCTTGGGGCCTGCGTGGGGCCCATATGTGGTGACATCGGCGCCGCGAGGCTAGGCGACGCCAAGGCATGAACGCAACGCCCCCCCAGACTCGACCTACGGACGCCAAGCCCAAGCTGTTGCTGTTGGCGTCGCCTGACAGCGATGTTGCTGCGCTCGCGGCGGCGCTTGGCGCGAACTTTGAGATCGTGCGGGGTGACCCGGCGCACGCGGCCGAGGTGCTTGAGCGCGAGAATTGCGCGGCGGTGGTGGCGCCGCCCGCGAGCTTCACGGGGCTCGGCGATATCACAGGGCAGCTGACTGCGACGCTCCTCAACGCGATTGGCGAGGGGGTGGCGCTGGCGGATCGCGCGGGGGAGACGACGTGGTCGAACGCCCGCTTCCGGAGCTTTCACGCGCTGATCCATCGCCGCCTCTCGTCGGTGTGCGTCGATGCGATGCAGCACTTTGACGAGACCCTGGCCCGGCGGCAAGACGGCGATCAGGCGATGCCGATTTCGCCCAAGCGGTACAGCATCGCAATGAAGCAGAGTCAGCGGTACTTCGAGTGCATGGTGACGCCGGTGTTGGATGAGGCGGCGGCGGATCCGGGCCAGGTCGCCCGGCTGGCGGTTGTGGTGCGCGAGGTGACGGATCGTGAGCGCACGCAGGCCAAGATCGACGCGCTCGACAAGGCGGGGCGTGAGCTTGTGCACTTCGAGCCCGAGATGATCAAGACGATGCACGCGGGGGAACGCCTGCGTCTCATCGAGCAACGGATTGGCAAGTATGCCCACGACCTCTTGAACTTCGATCATTTTGCGTTGCGGCTGCTTGATGAGGACTCGGGGGAGTTGAAACTGGTGGCTTCGACGGGGATGCCCGTGGAGGCGATGGGCATTCAGTTGTTTGCCGAGGCTGAGGGGCAGGGGATTTCGGGGTATGTGGCAGCGACAGGGCGCTCGTACATCTGTGCAAATACGGAGCAGGACAGCCGGTATGTGTTTGGCCTCGAGCATGCAGGGTCATCGCTCACGGTGCCGTTGAAGCTGTATGACCGGGTGATCGGTATTTTCAACGTGGAGTCCGAAGAGGTAGGGGCGTTTGGAGAGCAGGACCGCCAGTTTGCAGAGATCTTTGCGAACTATCTGGCGATGAGCTTCCACATCTTGAACTTGCTGCTCGTTGAGCGCTACACGACGCGGCAGGACACATCGGGCACGATGCAGGGCGAGCTTTCTGCGCCCTTGAATGATCTGGCGTTGGAAGCCGAGCGTTTGCGCGAGGAGACTGCGGGCAACGAAGAGATGTCGGCGCATGTCGAGCGCATCCTGAAGGATGTGGCGGCGATTCGTCGGCGTGTGAAGGATGTGGCGCAGGGGCCGCACACGCTGTTGGGCGTTGACGAGGCGATGGAGCGTAGTGCGATCGATCCGGTGTTGCATCGTCGGCGGGTGTTGGTGGCGGACAACGAACTGCACATTGCGGAGACGATCCGCGACATTCTGCAGAACCGCGGCGCACATGTGGTGCTGAGCAGCGATGGCGATGGCGCGATCAAGTTGCTGGAGCAGTGGCGCTTGTCGCACGATGCGACGGAGGCGTATGACCTGGTGGTGTCGGATATCAACTTGGGCGACAAGACGGGGTATGAGGTATTTGCTGCTGCACGTCGCACGCACCCCAATCTGCCGGTGATTCTGATGACGGGCTTTGGCTACGACCCGCACCACTCGATCGTGCGCGCGAGTCAGGAGGGCCTGCAGTGCGTGCTGTTCAAGCCGTTCCAGGCAGAGTCGCTTGTGGATGAGTGCCGCAAGGCGCTCGGTGCACCGCCGCGCCCCAAATCGGGGCGCAAAGACCAGGGCGAGGCGAAGGGTGCTTGACGTTCGGTCCTAGTTGGGCAGGGCGGGCGCTGATGATCGCTGGGCGACCAGGATGCGGGGCAGGCCATCGAGATCCCGTAAGAGGCATTCGCCTTCGAGCAGTGGGTGGCGCGCAGCGAGCGCAAGTGTGGCGTCCGCGTTGGAGGCGGCGATCTCAATGAGCAGCATGCCGCCGGGGCGCAGGAGTTCGGGGCCGCGCTCGATGAGTGGACGAACGAGGCGCATGCCGTCCACGCCGCCACGGAGCGCGAGTTCCGGTTCGTGGCCTTTGACGTTGCGGCCCATCATGGCGGGGTCGTTCCATTCGTGATCGGGGATGTAGGGCGGGTTTGAGACGAGGTAGTCGAGGAGCTTGCCGCAGTGGTCGAGCTCTCGCGCAACGGGCTCGAGCAGGTCGCCTTGCGCGAAGGTGATGCGATCAGCAAGCTGCAAGCGCTCGGCGTTTGCGCGTGCGACGTCGAGGGCGTCGGGCGAGAGATCGGTCGCGATGGCGCACGCCTCGTGCAGGTGGGAAAGGATGGCGAGGGTGATGCAGCCGCTGCCAGTGCCAATGTCGGCGATAAGGGGCGACCATGGATCCTCGGCGGGCGCGTCGGCGCGTCTTGTGCGCGCGTGTTGCAGGACTTCAGTGGGAATGATCTCGGTGCATGGTCGCGGGATGAGCACGCGCTTGTCGAGCTTGATGGTCAAGCCAAAGAACGACCACTCGCCGAGGAGATACTGCACGGGCTCGTGTTGCAGTGCGCGGGCCGTGAGTGTGCGCAGGGCGTCGCGCTCCGGTTCGCTCGCGGGCCGATCGGCGTGCGTGTAGAGATGCATGCGCTTGCATTGGAGGACATGCTCGAGCAGAAGTTCCGCAGAACGGCGGGGTTCGTCAACGCCCTTTCGCTCGAAGGCGTCGATCATCCAGGCGAGTAGCGTGCGCGTGGTCCACGCCGAAGGTGTCGGCGGTGTCGCTTGGGCGTTGGCGCGGGCATGGTCGCGTGCTTGGTCCATGGGCAGGCGGAGTGTAGCCACGGTCGACACGAGCGCGTCGCGTGATATAGAATGGCCTGAGAGCGGTCGATGTGCCTGTATCGGCCCCGGTGCACCCATTGGAGCCGGAGATGGACGCCTTGTCTGACGCACTGACGACTGGTCAGCGTGCTGCCCTCGATGCAGCCGCGACGTCTCTGCGCGAGGCCGAGACGTTCGCGAAGGTGGAGCTTCGGCGGCCAGGGCTGTGGGCACATCCAGCGGGGACGGAGGCGGAGGCGTTCTATCGCATCGAGTTTGAGGGGACTGGCGAGGTGTGGGCCAGCTGGTGCTCGCCCGATCGGTACTTGAGCCAGTCGATTGAGTCGGAACTGATGTGGAGTCGTGACGACCTGGACGACATGCTCGATGAGGAGCTGGTCGATTTGGGGTGGGACGCTGGTGCGTTGAAGCCCTTGAAGCACTATCGCGACGATGAACAGTTGTTCGTGTTTCGGGCGCTGCTGCCGCTGCGGGGTGCGGCGTTGGTTGCGGGGGATGGCGAGAACCTGGCGCGGTGCTTGATGGCGTTCGACCGGGTGTTTTGCGAGCTCGGCGACATGAAGGATGATGACGAAGCGGCCGACTGAGGGTGCGACCTCGTTGGGCGTGGATGACTGACCTGCGAAGGTCTGGCAAGGGTAGGGTTCGACGATGCGGGTGTTGATGCTCGGCTGGGAGTTTCCGCCGTTCATCTCGGGTGGTCTTGGCACTGCGTGCTATGGGTTGACGCGCGCGCTGGATCGCGCGGGGCATCGCGTGACGTTCGTGCTGCCGCGGGCGGTGGATCGGTCGATGGCGTCGCATGTGGAACTGATGAGCCCGGAGGGCACGCCCAATGCGGGGGGTGCTGTGGGTAGCGGCGGTGGCGGCGCAGTTTCGTCGGGTGGCGCGGGCCGCTCTGTCGGGACGGCGACGGGCAGCGTGGGTCCCGGGGCCGCAGCGCCGAAGGGCGTGCAGTTGCCCGGGTTTGAGCACGTGACGTTTCTTGGGCTTCCGACGGGCTCCGGGGCGCCTTCGGGGTATCCGGGCGGTGGTTCGGTGCGCCCGGATGGTCGGCGGACGATCACATTGGCGATGCTGGAGCGGATGCGTCAGCAGGGGCTTTGGCCCACGGGCGTGTTCGAGGTTGTTGAAGATGAGGCGCACGACGCACTGGTGACGGCGTTTGGGGGAGACCCGGCGGGGCTTGGCGGCGGCTCCTCGCATGCATCGGCAGGGGCGGACTATGCGGGGGATGTGCTTGGGGCGGCGCGCGAGTATGCGATGCTGGTGGTGCGGATGTGCCGCGATGTGCCGTTCGATGTGATTCATGCGCACGACTGGATGACGTATCCCGCGGGGATGGCGCTGGCGCGACTGACGGGCAAGCCGCTCGTGACGCACATTCACTCGACGGAGTTCGATCGTTCGGGCGAGCATGTGAACCAGCGGATCTATGACATCGAGCGGCGCGGGATGCACGCGGCGGTGCATGTGATCGCAGTAAGTCAGTTGACGAAGTCGATCGTGACGGCGCGGTATGCGGTTGAGCCAGATCGTGTGCAGGTCGTCTACAACGGGGTTGAGCAAGACAACGGTCAGGCGCCGGCTGTTTCGCTGCCGCGGATCGAGCGCAAGGACAAGATCGTGTTATTCCTTGGGCGCATCACGATGCAGAAGGGGCCGGAGTATTTCGTGCAGGCGGCAAAGCGCGTGCTCGAGAAGCTCGACAACGTGAAATTCCTGGTCGCGGGCGATGGGAACCTTGCGCGGCAGATGATCGAGCAGGCGGCGGAGCTTGGCATCGGGCACAAGCTGTTCTTCACGGGCTTCTTGCGTGGCAAGGATGTGTCGCGCGTATTCCGCATGGCGGATTGTTATGTGATGCCCTCGGTGAGTGAGCCGTTTGGGATTGCACCGCTCGAGGCATTGAGCAACGACACGCCTGTGATCATCTCCAAGCAGTCGGGCGTGGCGGAGGTATTGAGTCACGCGCTGAAGGTGGACTTCTGGGACACCGAGGAGATGGCGAACAAGATCGTCGCGGTGCTGAAGCACCCGCCCTTGAGCCAGACGCTGCGCGATCATGGGGCGCTGGAGTTGCGCAAGCTGACGTGGGACGGCGCAGCGGGGAAGTGCCTGAACGTGTATCAGACCGCGGTGGCGCGGATGAACGGCGCGACGCCCGCGCCGGTGATGGCGGGTTGAGCCCCGTGGCGATGCCACTTCCGCTCGTTGATCTTGGAATGATGTCGTATGACGAAGCGCTGGCGGTGCAGCGGGCGCATCATGCGGAGGTGTTGGCGGCGCGTGATGGCGCCGATGACGCGGCACCGATTGGTCGGGTGTTGCTGGTGGAGCATGTGCCGGCGGTGATTACGCTTGGGCGCAGGCCGGGCGCAGAGCGGCATTTGGTGGCGGATGCGGCGCGGCTGGTGGCGCTGGGTGTTGAGGTGCGCGCGACGGATCGAGGTGGAGACATCACGTATCACGGGCCGGGGCAGCTTGTGGCGTATCCGATCGTTGATCTCAATCGTGCGAGGATTCGGCTGCACGATTACATGCGTCGGCTGGAGCAGGCGGTGATTGATGTGTGCTCGGGATATGGCATCAGTGCGCGGCGCGAGCAGGGGGCGACGGGGGTGTGGGTGGATGGCGCCGGGCCCGGCGGATCTGCGGCGAAGGTGTGCGCGATCGGCGTGCGCGTGCAGCGGTGGGTGACGATGCATGGCCTGGCACTGAACGTGACGACGAATCTGGAGCACTTCGATTTGATCGTGCCGTGCGGTTTACAGGGGCGCACCGTGACCAGCCTGCAACGCGTGTTGGGCGAAGCGTGCCCGAGCATGCAGGAGGTCAAAGAGCGGCTTGTGGAGTCACTGACGGCGCAGTTGACCGCGGTTTGATGTTGCCTGCGCTGCTATTCGAGTTTGAGGTCTTCGCGGACGTCGTCGGTGATGTCGGTGTCTTCGGGGAAGACGAGCATGGGGCGCGAGAGGAACTCGCCTGAGGGGTTCGGGCCCATCTGGTCGTCGGGGCGCGACGAGGAGACGACGTAGTCGTAACCAAGGTCCTTGGCGATGGCGCTTGCGGACGCTTTGATGAGGTCGTAGCACTCGCCGATCTGCTTGCTCATAAGCTCGGCGATTTCCTGTTGGGCTTGCTGCTCGGCTTGCTGGATGCGCTGTTGCAGGGCCTGGAATTCTTGGGCGATGCCCGAGACATCTTCGCCCGCGGCTTGGGCGGCTTGGCCGCGCTGGCCCAGCGCTTGGCGTTCTTCGTAGAGGGGGAGGACCTGGGCCTTCTTGGCTTCCTCCAAGGTGTTGCGATCGGGCTTGAAGCGGTCGGACTCCATGAGCTCATCGACGATCTTGAGGGTTGCGCAGACCGCGATGTTGTGACCATCTTCCGCGGCGGAGCGCGCGGCGGCAGGCCCGGTGAAAGGGGTACGGATGACGATGGCGAGCGCCAAGGCGCCGAGCGCCACGGGCAACAAACGAGAAGAACGAGTCATGGTGATGCTTTCTCCAGAATGCAAACGGCCAAAGAAGTACGTGTGGCGATGTGTGCCGGCACGAGGCGTTCATGTGATCAATGCAGTTTTCAAATCAGTTCAGTCCCGGTGACCAGAGATAGTAGGCCACGGGGGGATGGCCACGGGTGACCTGTTCCAGGGCGAGGCCAAGGGGATTGGGCCAGGGATTGGCCTGGGGCGAGGGAAGCGTTGCGCTGGCGTAGGCGGAGCGAACGGGGGCACCCTCGGCGTGGTATTTCACGAGCCGCGCGCCGTGGAGGCTAGCGAGGCGCTGCGCGGCGGCGAAGGCTTCGTGGACGCCGCCAATCTCGTCCACAAGGCCGACGTCCAGCGCTTGGCGTCCGGTGAAGACGCGCCCATCGGTGAGCTCATCGAAGTCCGATGCGTTGATGGATGGGCGCCGCTCGCGCACGATATTCGTAAACTCGGCGTACATCTGGTCGACCAGGCCTTGCAGGATTGCGTAGTGCTCGGGCTGGGCAGGCTCGAATGGGCTGGCGAGGTTCTTGTTGGGGCGGGAGATGACAGCGCGGCCATCGATGCCGAGCTTGGCCATGCCCTGCGAGAAGTTGAAGGTCTGCATGAGCACGCCGATGGAGCCAGTGATGGTCGATGGCTCGGCGATGATGCGGTCGCAGGCGAGTGCGAGGTAGTAGCCGCCTGATGCGGCAACATCGGCTTCTGAAGCGATGACCGGTTTGCTGGTGCGCTCGCGGAAGCGGCGCACTTCGTTGTAGGCGGTGTCGGTGGCGGCGACGGTGCCGCCCGGTGAATTGATGCGCAGGATGACGGCGCGGACCTTGGGGTCGCTCTCGGCCTTGGCGAGGGCGGCGGCAAGCGCGTCGACGGGGTTGTGGCCGCCGGCAACGAGGCCCGGGGCGGCGAGATGGCTGATCATGCCTGTGACGTCGACGAGCGCGATCTTTGCGGCGTGGTCCGGGCCGGGCGTTTCCATGACCTCGGTCTCGTCAAGGCGGCCATCGCCCGGGGCGAGGTCGATGGCGATCCTGCTGGGCAGGCAGCCCGGAATGGCAACCAGAAGGCTTAGGAGGAGTCCGGTCGTGATGGCGGGAAAGCGGCCCATGAGGTTGGCAGTGTAAGGTCTCGTCCGCGATGGAGTCCTCGAGCGAGCACAAGCCCGACCGGTTGGCCCACGAGCCAGTGTTGCTCGACGCCGTGGTCCATTGGTTGGCCCCGCCGGCGGGTGGAGTGGTGCTGGACTGCACAGCGGGCGACGGGGGGCACGCCTCTGCATTGGGGCGTCGGCTTGGGCCCGGCGGGACGGTGGTGCTGTGCGACCTGGACCCGGGCTGTCTGGCGAAGGCGGCGGGGGCGGTGCGGCAGGCGGTGGGTGCCGAGGTGCGGGTGGTGGAGATCAATGCGAGTTATGCCGAGACGCCGCGGCGGCTGGTTGATCTGGGGCTGTCGGCGGATCGGGTGATTGCTGACTTGGGGTTCTCGTCGCGGCAGATGGATGACGGGGCGCGGGGGTTTTCATTTCGGCGTGAGGGGCCGCTCGATATGCGGTTTGGGACGTCGGGTCCGACGGCGGCGGACCTTGTGAACACGTTGCCGGAGCGGGAGTTGGCGGACCTGCTGCACGACCTCGGGGAGGAGCGCAAAGCCCGCGCGATCGCGGCGAAGATTGTCGCGGAGCGCGCGCGGGAGCCGATACGAACGACCGGTGCGTTGGCGAAGATCGTCCGCGCGGTGGTAGCTCCCTTTGGGCGGGGTCCCGAGCAGAAGATCGACCCGGCAACGCGCACTTTTCAGGCGCTTCGTATCGCAGTGAATGATGAACTTGGCAATCTGGATGCTCTTCTGTCGGCGGTGACGCGGCAGGCGTCGCAGCGCGCTTCAGGTGCGGGTGGGGGATGGCTTGGGCCGGACGCGCGCGTGGGCATCATCGCGTTTCATTCGCTTGAGGACCGTCGGGTGAAGCAAGCATTTGGCGCACTGGCGGATCGCAGTTGTGCTCGCGTGCTGACGAAGAAGCCCATCGAAGCGACGCCGGAAGAAGTGGAGCGGAATGCGCGTTCGCGCTCGGCGAAGCTGCGCGTGATTGAGCTTGGCGTTGCATAATGTTCGGAGGCTCGGCGTGAAGGCCGAGATTGCCGATTGAAACTTGGCCCGTCGGTGGTTTGGTTCCGGCAAGGACGCTGGGAGATTGGCCATCGACGACAGAGCATGGATGCCGCTATGTCGCGCGAGCAGAAACTGGCGTTGGTGTTGGGCTTTGCGCTGGTGCTCATTGTGGGCGTGCTTGTGTCGGACCATCTGTCCGATGCGAGCACGGCTCAGGTCGAGCATGTGGTGGCCAATGCGACCGATCCAGGCTTTGGGCGGGGCGATGCGGTGGAACCGATTTCGCCGCGGTTGATCGAGGGCGCGCCGCTTGTGGGCAGCGAGGAATCGACGCCAATTGAGCGGCTTGCAAGCGACGTGCGCAACGCAGTGCGGGAGCGCGTCGATGCATTCCGCGAAGACCCACCACTCGCGGCATATGCCACGCGCAGCGAGCCCGGCGTGTTGGAGATGGGCAAGCCGCCGGTGGGCCGCGAAACGAAGCCCGGTCGGCAATACACGATTCGTGCGGGTGATGGATTGTGGTCGATCGCGTCGCGCGAGTATGGGGACGGACAGCTGTACGTTGCGCTTGCGGCTTACAACGGCATCACGCCTTCCACGGACTTGCAGGTGGGGGAGCGGCTGCTTCTTCCAACGATTGACATGCTGAATGGTGGCGCGCCGCAGTCAACGCCCGTCGCCCGCGCGCCGGAGCCGAAGGTTGACTCGCCCCGGCCCAGTGCAACGCGGGTGTATGTCATTGCCAAGGGCGACACACTCAGCGAGGTGGTGCAGCGCGAGCTTGGGACCATCAAGCGGCTGTCGGAGGTGCTGAAGCTGAATCCGAAGCTCGATCCAGACAGCGTGCGCATCGGTGACAAGATCACGCTTCCCGCGAAGTAACGAGGAGGCCGCGGCATGTTGTACAAGCTCGCACTGCTCGTTCTTGCGATTGCGGCCACGGGCGCGGGATTGTTGACGGTGCGCCAGCAGCGGCTTGAAGCGGTGCATGACATGGCGGAGGCGCTTGATCGGGCGGCGGTGTTGGAGCGCGAAGTGTGGCGCATGCGGATCGAGGCAGCGCGACTGACCAGTCCTGAGCATGCGCAGCAGCTGCTCGTGCAGATTGGTGAGACGAGGCCTGTGGTGACACCTTGGCACGAGCCGCTCAATGTGGCGCCGCCCAACACGCGCTTTGCAACGAGCCCATCCCACCAGCGCGATGACTCGCTGTGAGTGGAACGTTGCACAGTTTGCATGACGGTCGAGCCCGGCGCGCCAATCGGATTGGGCTTGCAGCGCTGTTGATCATGGCGCTGGGTTTTGTGGTTGTGCTGGGGCGCGTGGTGCAGTTGCAGATTGCGCCTGGCGATCAACTGGCGCCGTTCGTGGGCGAACGCACGAGTCACGAGACATACGTGGCGCCCCGGGGCGATCTGCTTGATCGGCGCGGGCGCGTGCTGGCGGCCAGCGTGATCGGGATGCGTGTATTTGTTGATCCGTATTTGCTCGCTGATCATGATGTGGCGCAACGTGACGAAGGCGAGGTGGCGGAGCGAATTGGCAATGCGGTGACGTTGCTGGCAGCGATCCTGGGCGAGGACGAATCGGCGGTGGCGGATCGCATCATCTCGCGCATTGCGCAGAACGAGCGGCGCATTGCCGCCGACGAGCGACCGATTCGGTACGTGTCGGTGGGCGGGGTCCTGAGCGACGCACAGTTGTTGCGCATGCAGGCGGTGAGCATTCGTGGCGTGCAACTTGAACAGCGGCTTGTGCGCGAGGCGCCAGCGTGTGATGCGGCAGCGCCGATTATCGGTCTTGTGGGCGTTGATCATGACGGGCTGCTCGGCGCGGAGCGTCGGTTTGACCGGCGTTTGCAGGGACAAGATGGCAGCATTGCCTTCGTGCGCGATGCGCGAGGCAAGCCACTTTGGGTCGAGCAGGGGCGGTATGAGATCGGATCGCGTGGAGCTGACGTGCGTCTGTCGATTGACCTTGCGTTGCAGGAGATGGCGCAGGCCGAGCTGGCACGCGGCGTAGAGGATGCGGACGCAGCGGGCGGGCGTTTGGTGCTTGCGGATCCGAACACGGGTGAAGTGCTGGTGATTGTTGACGTGCGGCGCGATGTTGGGGGGCTGTCGGAGTTTACGCCCGAAGCCTGGCAAAGTGCTGTGGCGGCGAATCGGCGCGTACGCTTCCGAACGATTCGGCCCGATGAATCGCCGGTTGGTGTGCCAATGCGATCGCGCTGCGTTGAAGATGTGTATGAGCCGGGCTCGACATTCAAGAGCTTCATGTGGTCGGCAACCCTGGAGCGCGGCAAGGTCACGATCGATGAAGTGTTCGATGTCCACAAGGGGCGATGGCGCAACGCGTATGGTCGTTTGCTTGCGGATGTCACACCCAAGGACGAGCTGACGTGGCGCGATGTGCTCATCAATTCGTCGAATATCGGGATGACGCAGGGCGTCGATCGCTTGAGTTTTGCTGAGGCGCACGAAGCGATCACCCGCTTTGGATTTGGCAGCAAGACGGATATAGGGTTGCCGGGTGAATCAATTGGCTTGGTGACCTCGATGAAGGACTGGAGCAAGTACACACAGACCAGCGTGGCGATGGGCTATGAAGTGGCAGTGACACCCGTGCAGATGGTGCGCGCGTTTTCCAACTTTGCGCGCACCGGCGATCGTGCGGGCACGCTCCCCGATCTGAGCTTGACGGCGGTGCCTCGGGAGTCGGCGGCCCTGAACCTGCGCCGGCGGGTGTTGCCTGCGGAGATTGCGGTGCTTGCGCGCAACACGATGGTGTATGTTGCGGAGAACATGTTGCGCGTCATGCGGCAGCGCTGGCCTGAAGATGAGGGGCTGCATGGCGTGCGGATGTTTGGCAAGTCGGGCACGGCGAAGATCGCGCGCCCGGATGGCAGGGGCTACTTCGAGCAGTACAACTCAAGCTTTGTGGCAGGCGCTCCGGTTGAAGAGCCGAGGCTCGTGATCTTGGTTGTCATTGATGATCCCGGGCCTGAACTGATTGCGCGCCGTCGGCACTATGGCTCGCAAGTGGCGGGCCCGGTGGCGGCACGCGTGCTGAAGAAGGCATTGGAGTATTACGGTGTGCCCGCGGGACCTGCGGACCATGCGGACGCGCATGGTCCACTGGTGGCGAACGCTGGCGCTGACTAGCTTGCCATGCGGTCGATGCCGAGCGAGCGCATTTTCTTGTACAGCGTTGTGCGGTTGATGTGGAGGTCGTCGGCGGTCTTCTGACGGTTCCAGTCATTAGCGCGCAGGGCGCGCAGCAAGATGTCTCGCTCTGGTGCTTCGAGCGCCTTGTCGAGCGGCATCGGCGTCCAGTCGTGCTCGTTGGGAGGAGGGTCCGGCGTGTCGGCTTCGTGTGGCGCGAGCACGCAGCGCGGCAGCTGTTGCACGTCAATCGTATGTGTTGGAGACAGCACAACCGCGCGCTCCACGATGTTTTCGAGTTCACGCACGTTGCCGGGATAGGTGTATTTTTCAAGTGCCTGCAGTGCATCGGGTGTGAACCCGGTGACCTGGCGCTCGTGTTGCGCGGCATGCTTTTCAAGTAAGTGTGCGGCTAGCAGCGGGATGTCGTTGCTGCGTTCGCGAAGCGGCGGAAGTTCAATAGACACAACGTTGATGCGGTAGTACAGATCTTCGCGAAATGCACCCTTCTTCACAAGCGATTCAAGCGACTCATTCGTGGCCAGGATGATGCGCACATCGACATGCAGCGTCTCGGTCGAGCCGACAGGTTCGAAGCATCTATCCTGCAGCACGCGGAGGAGTCGCGTCTGCAGCGCATGGGAGGCGGAATTGATTTCATCGACAAAGAGCGTGCCGCCATGGGCCGCGAGGAAGCGTCCGCGTTTGTTAGCCTGCGCGCCGGTGAAGGCCCCCTTGACGTGTCCGAAGAGTTCGCTTTCGAGGAGCGATTCCGGGATTGAGCCGCAGTGCATCTCGATGTATGGCTTTGCGGCACGAGGTGAGGCGCGGTGAATTGCGCGAGCGATGAGTGACTTGCCCGTACCGGATTCGCCGGTCATGAGCACCGTCACTTTGGATGAGGCCACCGTTTGCACGAGTTGCATCGCGCGCTGCATGCGTTCATCACGACCAACGATTGCGGAGAAGGCCTCGCGCTCATCAAGTTGATGGCGGAGGCAGGAGTTCTCTTCGAGCAACGTGTGGTGGCGAATCGCTCGCTCGAGTGTGAGGCGGAGTTCCTCATCGACAATCGGCTTGGTGAGATAGTCGAAGGCGCCGCCACGGATGGCTTCGACTGCAGATTCGATGGTGCCGAACCCGGTGATGACCAGGGGGACGATCGTTGGATGCCGCTTGCGGACATTGCGCACAAGTTCAAGCCCGGATGCACCGGGCATCATGACGTCAGTAATCATGATGTGAAACTGGTTGCCATCTCCGGCAGCTTCGCTCATGGCGGCGAGCGCCGTCGGGGCGTCGTGCATGACGACGACGTCGTACCGCTCTTCGATCAGATACGCGCGCAATGAATCCGCAACGATGCGATCGTCATCGACAATGAGCACGCGCGGGGCGGGCTCATCGGAGCCGCGCTCGCCCGTGTCATCGGGGTGGCGCGCCGTGAAGGTCATCCGATTGTCACGTCTTCGGCGGGTGGGCGATCGGGGTACATGGCGCGGAAGAGTGCGCCTCGCCCATTGGGGTTGGGAAGGAGGGCGACTTCGCCACCAAGGGAGCGCACCAGATCGCGCACGAGCGCCAGGCCGATGCCTGCGCCGTGGTTCTTGGATGTGTAGCCAAGCTCGAAGATCTGTTGTTCGTCGACATCCTGGATGCCTCGCCCTTCGTCCGTCACTTCGATCGTCACGACGCGTCCGCGTCCTTCCGATTCCGCAGCGGTGGCGCGCACGATGACGTTCGAGCCACTTGGGCTCGCTTCGATGGCATTGCGGATGACATTGGTCGCAAGGGCATAGACCGGGGCGGGGTGACACTCGAGGATGCCCGCGCCGAGTTCGAGGTCGATGCGCACGCCGCGCTCATCGCCAAGTGGGCGCAAATGTTCAATCGCGGCGGCGAGGGCTTGATGGACAGGCTGTGTGCCAAGGAGGTCGGAGATCGAGCCGAGCGTTGGGTCGTGCGGATCGAATGCGGAGCGCGAGGTCGTGACAAGATCAGCCATGGTGAGCAGCGCGCTCTCGGCGGCCGCGAGATGGTTGAGCACGGCGGCGAGATTCATGGCATCTTCGACGCCGGCGGAGAGAGTTCGCTGGGCCAGGCGCAGATATCGCGTGGACCCATCGAGCAGGCCAGCCAACTCGTGCAGCATGGCACGGGCGAGCTTCTCGCTGTGGTCGAGGGAAGATGTGGTGTGCGCCGTGGACCCGATGGTGGCACCGGCGACCGCAGCCCGCTTTGGACGTTGGCTATTCGGACCGGGACGACGCTCTGGACGTGATGATTCGTGTGGTGTGGTCACGGGTGACTCTTCGGTCCACCTGCGTGCGCGCTGAAGAGGCGTGTTGATCTTTCGCAACACGCTTGGCCTGGGTGAGCAGGTGTGTCGCGAGCAGGCAGCACAGGTTTACCAGCGCCCGGGGAAGCGTCGTTTCTCGGACGCGACGTGCTTATCCGGTCGCGGTGACCTGCCA
>JAGQOH010000017.1 GCA_020427635.1 Phycisphaerales bacterium | reverse complement strand
TCCCGCCACCGCCCCGCCATCGACTACGCCGCCCGGGGATCACGCCGCGCCCCCGAAGTCGGAACCCGAACGTGTTGAGACTACTCCTCAGGCCGGATTTGCCCTGGTGCGCGTCGCCGCCCAAACGCCGGCCAAGCCAACGGCGCCAGCTCAACAAGCATCGGCGCCAACGCAAGCGAGGGCATACGCCGCCGGGGATTTCCCCGAGCCCGTCGAAGTGAAGCGCTGGCAAGGCATTGCACTCGTACTGCACGAAGGGCAAGTAAATGCGCAGGGTCGACGGCTGGTCCCCGAGCGCGTCGCGACCAACGGCCCGCTGCTGAAGTACATGGCGCTCACGGTGTCATGGGTTGAATTGATCGGCGGCAGTGCGCTCGTGCTCGGCGCGATGGCCCGTATGTTTGCACTCCTGGGCACGTGCATCCTGGGCGGGGCGATGTGGCTGACACAACTCGGGCCGTCACTTGGCGCCCCAGGCTCACTGTTGGGCCTGTTTCCGAATCCGCACCTTGAGGATCCCATGCTCGCGACGACAGCATGGGCCCCGTTCCTCTTGCAATTGCTGAGCATGGCCTGTTGCTTTGCCTTGCTGCTGATGGGACCCGGGCGGCTGAGCGCTGATCACTGGTTCTGGGGCGAAAAGCCTGCAGGCCATGACGACCTCGACGCAGAGGACGACGACGAGGAAGACGAGGACTAGAGCAGCGGAAACGCCCCGATAGAATCGCCTTGATGCATGCCGCAGCCAAGGATGTGGATGGAAGCTGGCGTGGGCTGCTGCTCTTGCGGCGCTGGCCTTGGACCGCCTCCCTTGCGCTGCACCTCGCCCTGGTCATCGGCGGGGTGTTCATCGCCTGGCGCGTCATTCCTGGTTCGGAAGATCCGGGTCCACCTGTCGAAGTGAGCTTCTTCGATCCAAAGCTCGGCAGTGGACCGCAGACACCGATGACGTCTGAGACGCCGCCTCGAATGCTGCTGCCCGCGCCAAGCGAGGCGATGCCCAGGCCGCCGGCAATCACATTGCCCAGCGCGACAGCGCCGGCGCAGCAGAACGACGCGCCTTCCGAAGAAGCACCACAAGCGCTACCAAGCGTGCCGGAGGCAGCACAGCGCCTTGCCCGGCGGTATCCAGAAGTGCGCTTCGCAGGCCTCGGCGCAAGCAGCGCCCGCGACATCGTCTATGTCGTCGATGCCTCGGGCTCGATGATCAGTTCATTACCGATCGTGAACACGATGCTGCGCGAGAGTTTGGGCCAGTTGAGTTCAACCCAGCGATTCCAGGTCTTCTTCTTTCAAGACGGTGACTATCTCTATGCGCCGCACCCAGGCGATGGCGAGGATGCACGACGCCAGAAGCGGTTGATCAGGGCGACGCGCGAGAATCTGGAGGTGGTCTCACAATGGCTCGATCGCGTGCGCCCACGTGGCACATCGAGCCCGATCGCTGCCTTGCAGGAAGCTGCCGCGCTGCGCCCGGATGCGATCTTCATCCTGTCTCGCGCCATTGGCGAGCAAACCTGGGGTGCGACGAAAGGTCAGGTCATGACGGCCCTTGAGCAGATCAACCCCGCAGATGCGCGAACGGGCAATCGCCCCATGACCATCAAGACAATCCAGTTTCTTGAGGAGGACCCCTCGGGTATGTTGCGATTCATAGGCGAGCGCCATGGCGGCTCGAACGGATACATGCTGATCACGCGCGATGAAATCACGAAGCGGGGGTACACGCCATGACATCGATGGGGTTCACGATGGCGATGGACGTGATCGCCACCGCAGCCGGCGCAGGACCGCGTGAAGTGTCGCTGTTCGAAGCGTTCTTCATTCAGCGCGACGCATCGACCGGCAGCATCGAGGTGCTTGGCACGCTCATCATCTGGCTGTTGCTCGTACTTTCTGTCGCAAGCCTGGGGCTCATTGGCGTGCTCGCAGTCGATACGCAGCGCGAACGCATCGTCCCCGCGGATGCATGGGCTCGTCTGCGCGCAGCTATTTCACGAGGGGATATCGATGGCGCAACCGCGCAGTGCGCCAATGAATCGTCTTTCCTGGAGGCGATTCTGCACGCAGCACTTGCGGGGGCGCCGCACGACACTTCGACCATGCTGCACGTGCTCGAACAGCGCTCCGAGGAACTGACCGTGAACTGGTTCCGCAAGATGGAGCCTTTGCATGTCATTGGCAACGTGTCACCCATGATTGGACTGTTCGGCACGGTATACGGCATGATCCTTGCCTTTTCGACGATCGTTGCCTCGGGGGGCACGCCCGACCCTGTTGAACTGGCTGCTGGCATTGGCACCGCACTCACCACGACGTTTTGGGGCCTCGTAGTGGCGATTCCGTCGCTGGCCGCGTATGCGCTGCTTCGCAACCGAGTGGATGCCCTCACCACAGAGGCTACGCGCGTGGCGGAGCAATTAGTCGCTGCATGCGGCGAAGCAGCAGGTGATGAATCTGCAAGACAGCCCGCGTTGGAAGCCGTCGCCTCGAGCAACAAGGCCGAATGAATGGCGACGCGTGTGTACCAACGCGGCCCGGTGAAGGTGCAGGCGAACCTCACCCCGCTGATCGACGTCGTGTTCCTGCTGATCACCTTCTTCATGCTCGTCGCACAGATTCAGCGGACGCGCCTCGAAGCACTCGATCTGCCGCGCCTTAGCGCCGCCGAAACATCAAAGGCAGTTCATGACGACTCGGCGGTCGTGAACGTGCTCCCGCTTGGACCCGGAGGTGAATCCCGGGGCTACCGTGTTGGCGCACGCACGTTTGCGGAGTCTCCCGATGGACTTGGCGCACTTGTCGACGAGCTCAAGCGAAGCATGAAGCAACAGCCAAGTGCGAATGTGCTGGTGCGCGCGGAGCGCACAGAGATGTATGAGCGCGTGCATCCTCTGCTGGCGGCGATCGCCCAGGCCGGCATCACGCGCGTGCATGTGGTCACCGTGGATAAGGACGGCGCCCTGTGAGCACCGTCGAAGCGCACCGTGCCTCGCACACTGCCAAGCGGCGTCGACGACGCCCAGGCGGAGCCATTGCGCTCAATCTGGCGCCCATGATTGACGTCGTCTTTCTGTTGCTGATCTACTTCATGCTTGCAATGAACTTCACCAGTGAAGAGCGAGCGATTCAGATGGATGTCGCTGCCGATCAGCAAGCGCCCGAGTCTGCCGATCCCTTTGCACTCCCTGAGCAGCCCATCATGGTCATCGTGCGATCGACTGGAGACGGGGCACAGGACTACGGGCTCTCGACCGACTCACCATCGATCGGCGCTCTGCACAGCTTTGATGACTTGGCACGGGCGTTGAATGCAGCACGAACAGCGATTCTCGACGATGATCAACGTTTCGTCATTGCACCGGACGCCTCAACGCGCTGGGAGCACACTGTCGCTGCAGTAAGTGCCGTGCGTCGGGGCGGATTCAATCGCGTGCGCATGGCTGCGCCCGAAGGTGTGGCGCTGCGATGATCCGGATGCGCCACATTGTGATCACGCTCGTTGCTTCCACGTTGTGCCAAACCCATACCGTGGCTCAACCTGCAGATGTGGAGGGCTCCATCCCCCGCGTTGTGCGCGAGGCCGATCGGCTCGAAAGCGTGCTCCTTGATGAAGTACATGGTTGGTCAGGCGGAGCGTTGCTCGACCTTGCGTTTGGCTTGCCTACACGTGCGGATCGAGAACGATCGCTCCGTGCCGAGAAACCTGTGCTCGAGCGTGTGCAGCGGGCTCGGCAGGATATGGACCGTTTGATGCGCGCGATCGAAGCAGCCGGTGGCCTGGACGATCCGCTTGAGCGCGACGCGCTCTCCCACGCACTGCTCATCGAATCGGTTTCTCTGCCCATCATGGAAGCGCGGGCCAGGCTGCTCATCGGGCTTGCCCAAGACGACACTCTTGGACACATGCCGTCTGACGCTGCTCGCACAATGCTGGAGAGTGCTGTTTCCATTGCCGGCAAAGTCGAGTCGGCGTCGGCATGGGCGGATGCGGAACGCGGTTTGGCCCTTGGCGTAGGACTCACCGCACTGGGTGACTACCCAGCCGCACAGCGCGCACTCGATGACACTGAAGATGCACTGCGAGAGGATCCTTCGCTCGCGGCTCCTGCGTATGGGCTCGAGCAAGCTTTGAAATTGGCGCGCGCAACATGGGCCTTTCAACGGGAAGCGGATACATCAAAGGCGAGCGATGCGGCCCAGCGCCGACTTCGCGATGTCGCTTGCATCTCGGAAGCGCAACGCAGTGCCTTGTCACTGCGCCTGCTTGTGGGACGAGCTGGAGATCCCAAAGATCAGCGCGCAAGAGTGTTTCTCGCCGGGCGCCTCGATGAGGCAGCGCGCGCTGCGCTCGCCGATCCCGCGTCCAACGACGAGATTCTCCTCGCACAGCTCGCACGCGTTGCCAAGGTCACAGGCTTGGGAGAATCTTCGCAATGGGTGCTTGGCTCGGCGGTCGGTACGGCGCTCGCTTTGGATGACGTGCCCCGAGGCGAGGCGCGCACGCGCACGCAGGAGCTGACTGCCTTGCTCGAACGAGACCGAGAAGCGATGGGACCTTACGCGGTGCTCGTCCTCTCAGCCCTTGCAGAGTCGCTGGCGGATTGTGTTGCCGCCGGAGATTGCGAGTTGGACCTTGCAGCGCATGTGGCGCAGCGCTCTGTCGAAGCACGACCTTTGCATGATGCGACGCGCATGTCGCTTGAGCGCCTCTGTCAGATGGCGATTGACCTTGACACACCGCTGACACCCTCACTTGACGCAGCCCTGCAGATCCTGATCGCGCACACCACGGATCTGGCGAATCGCGATGTGTGGTGCTGCAAATCGATTGCGCACATCTTGGAACACGACGCCCAGGCCGAGGACGAGTCGACGCTCTTGAGCGCGCTGAACCATGCACAGTCATTCATCGACGCGATTGAGTTCGCTTCACCGACATCAGCCCCAACTATGTTGTTCGTGTGTGACTCGATCACATATGAGATGCTCCGTATTGAGCGCGATGCGCTCGAGAGCGCTATCTCGTCGCAACAACAGGGACGGCTTCTGGAACTTGCCCACGCTCTGGCTCGATGCGCTGGGCGCTTCGAGGACACAAACACAGATCTCGCCTCATTGCAGCGCGCACGTACCACGCGTGCGTTTGCGCTGCTGATCCAAGGCGAATCTGCCCTTGCGCTCGACCTGACGCGCCACGTCGTCGAGCATCGCGATGGGCGGCTCGATGGATTTGCCGCAGCGGTGCATCTGCGGGCGCTCTTGGCCAACGCGCGCGACAACGAGGCCCAAGCCTGGTTCGAGGGGGCGGTAGATGATGCGCAAGCCGCCACGATGCTTGCCGCCGCACTGGAACAGACGCGACCGCTCTGGCTTGGCGGCCCGGAGCTGACGCGCTCATTCGACCGTGCAAGCATTGGCACGCTTTCGAGTGCCGATCAACGTGCCCTGGCACTTGTTGTGCAATGGGCAGTCGCCGCGAGTGCGCAGTGGAGCGTGCCCGAGACCGCACTTCGGCGCGGCTTGGGCTGGCTCATCGCGCTCAACAATCATCAAGCATCCGCCTTGGCCACTGCACTCGCAACGCAGCCCACGACCGATCCATCGATCTCACGCGAGCGCATCGTGCTCGCAGCAGAAGCACAGCTGGCCGACGGCAATGATGCCGGAGCGTTCTCGCTGTTGCGCGACCTCGTCGCGGCGATCCCACCAGAGTCAAGGCGAGAGCGCGCTTATTGGCAGGCTTCTGCTCGTATTGTGCAAGTCCTGCAGCGACAGAATGCGAACAGCGCGCGCACCCCGACCATCATGCGAGAGATTCAGCGCCTCCGGCTGCAGCCAACATGGAGCGCGTTTCCAGATTGCTCTGAAGCCATTGAACAGGTTGCGGCGACACTTGGCATGGAACCAGCGCCACAAGCCGGCGAGTAGCTCAAGACTCCTGCGCAGTCGGCTTGGGCAAGAAACCAAACTCGATCATTCGGGCTTCGATGAGCCGGCGCATCAGCTGAGCGGTTTCGTCATAGACGCCCTGCGGCTGACCAATGGGATCGTCGATCTCGCGCCCACTTGGGTCAAGCAGATGAATCACCGTGGCGCCGTCTGGATCAAACCGGCGCGCTGCTTCGGCATGGGCTGCGGTCATTGCGAAGACAACATCGGCTTGCCGCATCAGATCACGCGTCAAGTTGCGTGAACTGTGGCGATGCATCGGAATGCCCAATGCGCGCACCGCATGCACTGCTTCTGATGTGGCCTGATTGCCCATCGAGGCGAACACGCCCGCGGAACCCACCTCGATTGCAGCTCCCGACTCCTTGACCAGCTCACGCGCGATCGCCTCAGCCATCGGGCTGCGACAGGTGTTCCCTGAACACACGAACAGAACTAGTTGCCGCGCATGCTTCTCGACAAAACGCCGCTCATACACCCCTTCGCGCGTCACGGAGAACGATCCGTCTCGTGCAAAGTTGACCGCGGTGGAGCCCATGCCCTTTGGATTCGGCGGTCCATCAACCGCTGCAGCAATACGCTCGATGGCCCCCGCGTCGTCAAGCGCTCGCACGGCGCCCGCAAAGTCGCGCGCACTCGCGTTGGTCGGGAGCGATGCCATCACAATTGGTCCGTCAAAGGCGGCGATCAGCGAGCTGCCTGCAGGCTGAGACACAATCCGAACGAGCAAGTGTGTGCCGTCGTCCAGCACGCCCGCCTGCACACCCAACGTCTCGCGCAACTGGCCGAGCTGTTCGGGATCGAGCTCAATGGCGAGCAGCAACGGCCCCGGCGTCAGGCGATCGACGATGCGACGCTGCGTCAGGCTCAGGGCGTAGCCCACGTTCCCGAGTTGCTCCAACAGCGTAGTCGGCCTTGCGATGTGCCATGCGAGCGGCGCCGGCTTGCTGCCCTTCAGCGCCCAAAGCGCGTGCAGCGCTGGCTCAGACCGCGCATCGACCGCAAGCCCAAACACCGATTCGGTCGGCGCAAGCACCACCCCGCCCTTGGCGAGCGACTCCGCGGCGACATCACTCGGCACCGGTCGCAACACTGGCGATCGTTTGCGAGATCCATGTTGGGAACGCGGCGGCATGGGCCAAGTATTGATCGGCACGAGGCCTGGGGCAACCACGCCCGCACAAACAGAGCCCGAACAATTGTGCTACACAAGCATCAGCGGCTGGCCGCCCGCGTCGGCACGCGCGTTTCGCAGTGCAAGACCAGCGCCCCTTCGTGAGCCTCAATCCCGACGAGATGCACGCGGCGTCCATCGCCCAATGCCAAGACCGGTGGCTCGGGGATTGGCTCGCCCTGCAACGCCGTCAGCATGGGCAACAGGTCGCGCTGATCACGTTCAAGCGCGCTCGCCAATGCCTCGGTCAGCTTGCGCTCCGCGATGGACTTTGGAATCACGATGCGATTGAACCGCACTTCGCGCAACACCAAGCGAGCCAGTTGGTCGTGTCCAATCCATGGCTCAAGCACGAACGATGCGATGCGGCTCTCGTCCTGGGTCGCGCCCGCATCCTCAAGCGCTACGCCAATGACGACATACTTCTCGTTAAAACGAACTGCGACCCGGCCTATCTCGCCTGGCCACGCGGTGTAGGTCGATTCGACCCAACTTCGCAGGCGCTGCGCCAGCCAAGTATTGGCGTCGTCCTCGCGCAACATGACCGACCACTTTTCGTCCGGCGCACGCACCTCCGAGGCCAATCGCGTCGCAACGTTCTCGATCTCCCGTGCATGCTCAACCGCGACGGCACTTGCGGGCATCGGCGCCGGCCACCACGCTGGGGGCGTCATGGCGAGCACGCCCACTACCGCGACGATCGTCACGAACCCCGCGACAACGGCAAGCAGCGACGCCAGCACGATGGGCTTCTTTGGCGCCGGCGGATCGACATAGGGCCCCTCAAAGCCGAGGGTCTCTTCCATCTCGGCATAGGGCATCTGCTCGATCATGCGTCAAATCGGCGGATCACAAGGGTGTCATTCTGGCCGCCAAAGCCAAACCCATTCGACATCGCCACGTGAACGCGGCTGGCTCCGTTCGCGTCACGCATGTCACGGGCCCGGTTGGGCACATAGTCCAGGTCGCACGCGGGATCAGGGTTGTGCAGGTTCATCGTGGGTGGGAGGAATCCTGTTCGAATCGCTTGCACACAGGTCATCAGTTCAACCGCACCCGCGGCTTGAATCAGATGCCCCAGCATCGATTTCACAGAGCTAAAAGGAACGCGCGATGCGTTATCGCCAAAGACACCGCGCACTGCCTTTGTTTCGATCGCATCATTTTCCTTGGTGCCGGTCCCATGCGCGGAGATGTAGTGCACAAGGGGTCGCCCGTCCTCACCAACCGCCGCAGGATCGATCCCGGCCTGTGCCAATGCGGAACGCATCGCCGCGATCGCACCGAGCCCCTCGGGCTGAATGTCCGTAATGCGATAGGCATCTGCCGATGAGCCGTATCCAACCACTTCGACAAGCGGTTTCGCACCGCGTGCTAATGCATGCGAGAGTTCTTCAAGGATCACGACGCCGGCGCCCTCGCCCATGACAAAACCGTCGCGGGTCTGGTCGAAAGGACGCGCCGCGGTCGCTGGAGCGTCGCGCCGCTTGGACATCGCGGTGAGCCGAATGAAGCCCGTCATCCCAAAGGGGTGCAGCATCGTGTGCGAACCACCCGCAATCATGATGTCGGCATCGTCGCGCCGAATGATCTCAACGGCCTCGCCCACCGATTGCGTAGAGGCGGCGCACGCGGTCATGCAATTGAATGATGGCCCTCGCGCACCAAAGTGGCGGGCAATCTGCGTCACGGGCAGATAGGGCTCCTGTTCGAGCTCCTTGGTCTGCTCCATGCGCGCATACGCTTGCTGCGCCCACACATGCATGTCGAGCGTCCGGTGTTCGCCACTCCAAGCCTCCAGGCACGTCGCGGTGCAGGCGTCGAAGTCGGGCGTGCCCTCACCCGCACCCAAGTAAACCCCCATACGCTCAGGATCGATGCCCGCCGTTGGCGCAGCGCCAGGCGCGCCGAGCCCGGCCTGTTGCATCGCGCGAGCAGCGGCGGCCAGTGCAAAGCGCGCACTGCGCCCCGTTGTCTCATCCGGCAGACCCGCGAGCTCGGCAAATGGGCCATGCTCATTGAGGTCGAACTGCTTGACCTCGGCACCGAAGTTCGTTGGAAATGTCTCGGCCTGAAAGCGCGTGATGAGCCCGATCGCAGAGGCGCCTGCGACGAGCCGCTCCCAGACTGTGTCAACATCGCCTCCGAGCGGCGTGACCCAGCCCATCCCAGTCATCACGATGCGTCGGCGGCCGCGCGTCCGGGCATCGGCGCCGACGCTGGCATTACTCACGCGTCGTCCTCGTACTCGTCGTCGTAATCGCCCTCGTCATCATCATGGTCGTCATCTGCGTTCGATCGCATCTGATCCAGCTTGTCGGGATTGAGCACGCGCACAAGCCCGCCATCCTTCAGGCGCCGACGCCCAAAGTTGATGATCAGACCCAACTCCAAATCTGCTGCGCGCAGCTGCGACCGCAGCACGGTGCGATCGAATCCGGAGACCTCGTCGTCGGAGGCCATCACTTGCACGACAAACCGGTCGTCGACGAACAAGCTCACTGAATGCTCGCCAATGTTCTGCCCACCGTAGTGGATCGGGAAGCTGTAGTTCGACTCATGCGGAACATCCGCGTCTTTCAACTCGATCGACATCGCCTTCTCGTAGACGGCACGATCAAACCCGGGCCCCAAGGCCTTGTGGATCTCGATCGCGCACCCGATCACACGCCGCGACACTTCGGTCAGGGCCGGATCCAGCTCTTCATTTCGTATGGCGGGTCGGCGTCCGCGGGTGTGTTGCTGCATGGCCATGTTGGAGTTCTCCAAGAAAGGGGTTGAGGCCCGCCCGCCAGGACGACAGTTGGCTCAGGCAGGGGGCGTAAGGTGGCATTGTGGCATCCCGGGGACGATGTTTCACGCTGCCCTCGCCAGGATGAGCGCGCCGCACTGCCCGCCGATTGACCCGGTACACACCAATACCTTGTTCAATGTGCGTGTTTCCGATGCCGAGGGCCCCACCAGAAGCCCCGACTCAGGTGATCCGTGGTGGATTCGCGCGGGCAACGCTTGCTCACGAAGACACGTCGCCCCGACCGCAACCGCCATGGCGCCAGCACCCGCCCCAAGGTCGCCCAGGTTCGGCGCAAGTGTGACCAACGGGATCTGAGACAGGCGCGGGCCAAAGACCGCACGCAGGGCCTCCAGCTCAGCCCCGTCCGAGGCTGGGCATCCACACGCCTGAGGCAGGATGGCATCGATCTCCTGCGCCTGGCAGTTCGCGTCACGAAGAGCCGCACGAATCGCGCCCGCCAGACCTGCGCCGGTTGGAGAGCGATCGAAACCCTGCGGCTCATGCCCCGCCCCAAAGCCCAGCAGCGCCGCCACCGGCGAGGCGCCTCGATTGAGCGCCGCTTGGGCTTCCTCGAGGGCGAGGATCCCGCCCCCTTCTCCAACAAGCGTGCCTGGCGCCTTGGGGTCATACGGACGAACGAGATTGGCGCCCGTGGAATGCCCATCCGTGTGTGCCAGCCGCTTCATGAGGTCGAGCCGCAATAGCCACGTGGGATTGACCTTGCTTTCCACGCCCCCAGCAATGGCAGCGTCGGCATCCCCCCGCTCGATCACGCGCATGGATTCCCCGATCGACAACACACCCGAAGCTTCCGCACACGTAATGGTGTTTGATGGGCCCTGGGCGTTGTGCAAGATCGTGACGTGGCATGCAAGCATGTTGGGCAAGTACTTGAGCATCCACAGCGGCGTCAGGTTATTCATGCCCACTTCGCCCCACTGCTCATAGCTGAAGTGTTTGCCCTCAGCCGCGGTGACGAATGCCGATGCAAGCTCTGGCAACTCGGGCGCAATAAGCCCAGCGCCGATCTGGCAGCCAACCCGATTGGGCGGATACGTAGGCGGCGCCTCGGCATCAATCGCGGGCGTCATCCACCCCGCGTGCTGGACCGCACAGAGCGCCGCCGCGACGGCAAGCTCAATGTCGCGCGCCATGACTTTCACGCCCTTGCGATAGCTCTTGGGGACGAAGTCACGCGCGCTGAATCCTTCAGGCAACTCACCCGCGAGATTCGATCGCAAACCTGAAGCGTCAAAGGCATGGATCGGGCCCAGGCGCGATTCCCCAGTGCACAGGCCTTGCCAAAGCGCATCATGACCAACACCAAACGCGGAAACCGCACCGATGCCGGTGATGACAATGCGCCGCCGCCCAGATTGCCAGTCCGTGGCCATGATCGGTGGATTCTAGTGAACGCCCGGCGCCAAGTCGGCTCAATCCTCTTCTTCGTGCGGCTGATACTTCGCAATGATGTCCGCCTGCACATTCGGCGGCGTGCGGTCGTCGTGCGAGTAATCCATCACGAAGCTGCCTTGGCCACCCGTCATGCTCTTCAGCACACTGGAGTAGGCATTCATTTCCGCGAGGGGCACCTTGGCATGGATGAGCACCATGTCGCCTGGTAAGAATTCGGTCTCGCCCATCTGGCCTCGCTTCGACGACAGGTCCGCAGAGATGTCGCCCACTGAGCTCGAGGGCGCGGTGATTTCGACCGCGACGATCGGCTCGAGCAGCACAGGCTTGGCCTTGCGGATCGCGTCGACGAACGCCCGCTTGCCTGCGGTCACAAACGCGACCTCCTTGGAATCGACGGGATGGTACTTGCCGTCGTAGACCGACACGCGCACGCCCGTGAGCGGGTAGCCCGCGACCGCACCGTCGATCATCGCCTGGCGCACACCCTTCTCGATGGCGGGCAAGAACTGCTTGGGCACCGAGCCCCCAAAGGTGTCATCAACGAATTCGAATGGCGCATCGCCATTCTCGCTTGCGGCAATCGGTTCGACCCGCAGGTAAACCTCGCCAAACTGCCCGGCGCCGCCGGTCTGCTTCTTGTGCCGATGATGCCCCTCAGCCTTCGTCGTAATCGTCTCCTTGTAGGCGACCTTGGGTGGCTCGGTCGCGAGATCGAGCTTGAAGCGCCGATGCAGCTTCTCCAAGATCACGCGCATGTGCAGGTCGCCCATGGCGCGGGCGACGGTTTGATGCGTCGCGGCAATGCGCTCGACGCGGAATGTCGGATCTTCTTCGCTAATCTTGGCGAGGGCGGTCGAAATCTTGGCCTCGTCGCCGCGCGTCTTGGCCTCAAGCGCCAAGCCATACATGGGCCGCGGCATGGGCACAGAGTCGAAATGCAAACTTGCCAGCGACTCGTCATTGTGAATCACTGAGTCGAAGTGCAACTCATCGACCTTGCCAATCGCAATGATGTCGCCGGCGATGGCCTCATGCACTTCTTTCATCTCTTTGCCAAAGGCCTTCTGCGGGTGGGCAATGCGAACGGGCTTGCGCTCATCGCCGATGCGAACCGAATCGCCTGCCTTGAGTGACCCCTGATGCACGCGCACCATCGCGACCTTGCCCACAAACTGATCCGCGGTGATCTTGAACACATGGCCCACAAATGGCGTGGACTTCTTGGGGTCCGCGGTCCAGGCCTTCTCCGTCCCATCCTCTTCGCGCACCAGGAATGGGCGCGGGTTGCCCTCCAGCGGGCTGGGACATAGGTGCGCCATGAGGTGCAGCAAGTCCTTTACTCCTGCCCCCGTGACCGCGCTTGTGAAAACAATGGGCACCAGGTGCGCTTGGCGCAGCGCCTTCTCGAACGCGTCGTGCAGCTGCTCCTTGGTGACAGCGCCTTCCGACAAGTACTTCTCCATCAGCGCATCATCGACCTCAACGATCTGATCGACCAACTGCTGATGTGCATCGGCCACAGATCCAAACGCCGTCGGCTCGTCCTTTTCCGACTCCCACAGGTCAATCACATCCGAGCAGTCTGCATTTGGCAGATTGAGCGGCAAGCAAATGCTTCCAAAAGTCTCGCGAATCGTCTCTACGAGCGCTTCCAGATCATCCTTGTGTTCATCGATCCGATTGACAATGATCATGCGCGGGAACTTGCGCTGGTCGCCCACCTTCATCACGCGCCGCGTCGTCGTTTGCACGCCGCGCCCAGCATCGATCACAATCGCAACAGTGTCCACGGCAGGCAGCACCGCAAGGGTCTGCCCCAAGAAGTCAGGAAAGCCTGGCGTATCGACCACGTTGAAGTGTTTGTCTTCGTGATCGAAATTCACGAAGGCGGCGTTGAGCGAGTGCCCGTGCTCTTTTTCCTCTGCCTCAAAGTCGCACACGGTGTCGCCCGCATCGACGCGGCCCTGCTTGCCGATGACGCCCAGCTTGAAGAGCATCGCTTCGACGAGGGAGGTCTTGCCGGCGCCGGCGTGACCAGTGATGGCGATGTTTCGGATCTGGGCCGTCGTGTGGGCCATGGAAAGGTCCCTCCTCAGGGAAGTCCGCCCGGCAGCGATGGCGTCGGTCAAGCGCCCAGACGACGTGGCGCCCATGACCCCCTGCCAGCACCGGCGGCGATGCGCAATGTGGAGCGGCCAAGGCCCACCGCCATGGCCGCGTTCGGACAGGCCAAGCAGTCTACCGCGCTCCCTGGCAGGCGTGTGACGTCCAAGCCTCGGGGGTTCGGCTATCGTCGTCGGACAACGCATGGCTCGCAGAACCGCCTCAACCCGTTCGCCCGCCGGCCCCTCGATTGAGGACCGGATCGTGCTGCTCATAGGCAAGGAGGAGTACCTCCGCCGAGCCTACACCGATCAACTGAAGCGCCAGCTCGCCGATGCCGGGACCGACGCCGATGCCATCCGCTTCGACGGCGCCTCTGCGTCGCTGGCGGATGTGCTCGACGAGTGCCGAAGCGTCGGACTCATGGTGCAGCACAAGTTTGTCATCGTTGACAATGCTGATGCCTTCGTGAAGGGGGACAATCGCCCCGCCATGGAGCGCTACGCCGCAGCGCCCGCCGCCGAGGCAACGCTCGTGTTGCGCAGCGAGACCTGGCACAAGGGCAAGCTCGACAAGCTCATCGAAGACGTTGGGAGCATCATCAAGTGTGACTCGGTCAAGCCGGATCGCGCAGCGCAGGCAGCGCGCGAGATGGCGACCCATCGCCATCAGCGCGACCTCGACGTCCAGGCTGCACGCGCGCTGATTGATCGCGTCGGTGTTGACCTGTCGCGCATTGCTTCAGAGGTCGCCAAGCTGGCCTCCGCAGTCGATGAGGGACAACCGATCACCATGGAGCTTGTGCGCGACATGGTCGGGCCCTCGCGCGAGGAACAGTTCTGGTTGATCCAGGACGTCCTCCTGCAGGGCAACCCCGAGGCCGCCTTGGGTAAACTGCACGAACTGATCACCGTATCTCGCGTGGATCTCGTCCCGCTGCGCTGGGCGTTTGTCGACCTCGCTCGAAAAGTGCACGGCGCATCGCAAGGGCTTGCGGTGGGCGAGGCGCCGGGTGCGATCTCTTCACGGTTGCGCCTTTGGGGACCGGCAGGCAGTCGACTGCTGGACGTTGCCAAGCACCTTTCACCCGCGCGCGCCAGGCGGTTGTTGCGCGACGCAATCGAGACCGATATGCGCGGCAAGACCGGCCAAGGCGATGAACTGCGCGGGCTTGAGGTTTTGGCCATCCAGTTTGCACAAGCCATCCGCGCCTGACCGATGCAACAGATGATGCGGCGCAGGAGGCGCCGCGCTATCCATCGCGCAGCAGTTGCGCGACGAACCAAGTGCAGGATGCACGGCCATGTCGCAGAAAACACAAGGTGGGGCGGTTGCGCCGTTTCTGATCGGATTGGGCGTGTGCGGCGCGGTCTGGGCCGCCGCCGCGACAAGTTGCGCCGGGCCTCGCTCCGGGCCACTGACGCGAGGGCTGAACCAGGCCGGGCCCCCAAGTGTTGAACTGGACAAGAACGCCGACCCCCTCGACGCGACGACCGCCACAGCCTCGCAAACAGCGTCGCTCCCCGAACTCGACCCACAGGTCGCCTCAAGGCTCAACCTCCTGCAATCCGCAATGGAGGACAGCACGGTAGGTCTGGGCAACGCAACCAACGCTGCCCCGCCGGCCGCGCCGATCGAGCAAACTATCGACTGGAGCACCCCGCCCGCACCGCTCCCGCAAGACACAGTTGCGGCGATGCCTGAGCCCACGCCCCTGATGACGATGGGCGATCAGCACGCAACCACCGAAGTCACTCCCATGGCGACGTCCAGCCTGGCGCAGGAGCAGCCCGAAGATCCCGCGAACCGCGTGCGCTCACTCACACACGACCTTGCGGACGCAACGACCGACCTAGCGCGCGAAGAGGGCTCTGCAGTGCAAGCGCTCATGCGCCTCTCTGTGCTCGAAATGATGCTGCCCGGCGTGTCGAACGCGGCGTTCGACGATGGCTTCATCGCCGCCGCAGTCGCGCCAGACGAACTCAAGCTCTTGCAAACCTGGCGTGATGTCATGCGCTCAATGGGCACAACCGATAGCGGCTCAAGCGACACGGGCTCTCTCATCCAGGCAGCCGACGAACTGTTTGCCGCGTCGGACCATTGGCGCGACCTGACCATCCAAAGTCCCACACTGTGTACGCGCGTCGACGGCTTTGGCGTGTACGAACCGCTCTCGATGCGCGACGGGCGATACACATTCGTTGCCGGACGCACGAATCGCGTGATCGTTTACCTTGAGCTCGATCACTTCCACACGACCGCCACGCGCATGGACACACGCGATGGGTTCGCTGTTGAACTGTCACAGTCCCTTGCGCTGTACCACGCCGGCACGCCCAAGGTGGATGCGGATCGTGATCTGGTCGCCTGGCAGCGTCCTTCGGTGCAGATCGACGACTTCTCGCGGCGTGCGCGCCGAGACTTCTTCGTCGTGCAGATGATCGAGCTTCCCAGCACGATCAGCGTGGGCAGCTATCGCCTGAAGGTGCGCGTGACCGATCGGGCGACGGGCGCCGAAGCTGAGTCGGTGCTTGATCTCGACTTCGTCGCCGACGATGCCCTCGCCTCATCAAACGCTCGCAGGTGATCCAGCGGTGACCATCGACACGCTGCTGACTGTCTTGCTCATCATCCTGGCACGCACGTGCGACGTGTCGATCGGCACGCTGCGCATGGTGTCTGTGGTGAGCGACCGCAGAACGCTCGCGGTCGTCCTCGGGTTCTTCGAAGTGCTGATCTGGATTTTCGCGGTATCCGCGGTCGTCAAGAACGGCTTCAATGAACCGATCCTCGCCGTCGCCTATGCGCTCGGGTTCGCGTGTGGCAACTTCGTGGGCATGGCCATCGAGCGCCGGCTGGCCATGGGTGACCGCGTGATTCGCATCTTCTCCGCGAAGGGACATGTCATCGCTACCACGGTCCGTGCATCTGGCCAAACCGTCACCGAGTTCGAAGGGCGCGGCCGCGACGGCGCGGTCAACATGCTGTTCATCGAATGCCCACGCAAACGCGCCAATGACGTCGTCGCCATTGCACGAAAAATCGACCCCGAGTGCTACATGATCTCCGACGATGTGCGGGCCATCCAGCGCTCGCTCGGCCTCCGACGCGGCGGGGGCTGGCGCACCTGGTTCCATCGGAAATAGGTACAGTGCGCCGCTCATGAGCAACGACGCGGTCAACCCCGCAGGCGAACGCCTGCCCACAGACACCGACGATGGGATGCTGCTGATCATCTCCGGGCCCAGTGGCGTCGGAAAGACCACGATCACACGGGCCGTCGAACGCGCGATACCAGGCGCGGTGTTTTCGATCAGCGCGACCACCCGCCCCTGCTCGCCCGTCGATGTCGATGGTGTTGACTACCACTTCCTCACCAAGGAAGCATTCCAACATCGCATCGACGCTCAAGCCTTTCTTGAGTACGCCGAATTCGCCGGCAACTGGTACGGCACCCTCCGGGAACCAGTCGAAGCGAACTTGGCGCGCGGCCGCCTGATGATTCTCGAAATAGACGTCCAAGGCGCAATCAGCGTGAAGAAACAGATGCCGGAGGCCTTCGCCCTCTTCATCTTGCCGCCCGACGAACAAACTTTGCTGGATCGGCTGCGATCTAGAAAGCGCGAGTCCGAGGAGACCATCCAACGGCGATTCAATGAAGCGCAGCGTGAAATCGCCACCGCGCGGTCTTGCGGCGCCTATGACACATTCCTGGTGAATGACGACCTGGATCAGGCGATCGAGCAGGCCATCGCACTGGTCACGAACGAGCGCGCTGCACGGAAGGCCAGGCGATCATCTTGCTGCTGTGGCGGAGCTACCTGCCATTCGACGCCGCGGCCGTGATCCCCACGAGCTCGGCATTCGTTTCGAACTTCTTCATCGCGCCCAAGAGCTGCTCGATCTGCTGCGGCGCAGGCATGTTGAGCAGCCGCCGGCGGAGCGCAGAGATGGTGGCGTACTCCTTCTCTTCCATGAGCAGCTCTTCCTTGCGCGTTCCAGAAGCCGCCAGATTCATCGCGGGAAAGAGACGACGCTCGGCAACCTTGCGGTCAAGAATGAGCTCCATATTGCCGGTGCCCTTGAACTCCTCGAAGATCACTTGATCGCCCGCGCTGCCCGTATCCACCAGACAAGACGCAAGAATCGTCAGACTGCCCGCTTCTTCCGTATTGCGCGCGCTGCCGAAGATCTGCTTGGGCAGCTCGAGCGCCTTCGAGTCAATACCGCCGGACAGGGTGCGCCCCGAGCTCGCATGTTTGCGCGAATTGTTGAAGGCGCGGCCCAAACGCGTCAGCGAGTCCAGCAAGATGAAGACGTGCTTGCCCGCCTCGACCATGCGACGCGCGCGGTCCATGACCATCATCGACACCGCGACATGCCGCTCAACAGGGTGGTCGTTGGACGATGCGAACACCCGGCAAGGTGTCGACCGCTTGAAGTCGGTCACCTCCTCGGGCCGCTCATCGACGAGCAACGCCATCAGTTCGAGTTCGGGGTGGTTGTGATGAATCGCGTTGGCAATATCCTTGAGCAGCGTCGTCTTGCCGGCCTTGGGCGGCGAAACGATGAGCCCGCGCTGTCCCCGCCCGACCGGACAGAACAAATCGATGAGCCGACAAGACACAGGACACCCTGGATACTCAAGCGTGAGGCGCGGCGCCGGATCGATCGACGACAACTCTTCGAAAGGCTTGGCTGCCGCGAACTGCTCGGGTTCCATCCCTTCAATCGCGAGGATCTGATCGACGACCGGGCGCGAATTGCGCGGCCCGCCGCCATTGCGCCGACGCCTGGACTTCTTGTCGATCACCTCCACAGTGATTTCAAGCCCGTTGCGCAACGGATAGCGCTCCGCAAACTGCTGCGGAACAAAGGGGTCGTCTGCGCGCTCGAGCAGGGTATCGCCTAGTTGGCGCACCCGACCATCGGCGCGCTGCGGCCATTCGAGAATGCCTGTCAGCGTCGTCATCGCGATGTGTCGCGTCATCCGCATGGCGCCGGCGGTGCAACGTGCAACGCGCTGGCTCCAACGTCCAACCCGCCCAAGCGAATCGGATCGCTGCGAACGCCTGCATTGGAGCAATGCCCCGCGGGCGAGTCAAGCAGCTTGCCTGAATCCGTCTTGGATTCACTAGAAATCGGATCGCAAGAACCTTCCCTTTGGAAAAAAGGGGACACTTTGGGTATTCGCACAGGTTGGCGAGGCCGGACTTGGTACACCCGCCCCACTTTCTTACATTGACGTTCCCTCACCCAAGAGGGTCGGCCCTCCATGAGTGGGGTCGGGGGTGGATGTGCCATGCAAACCTTTCGGGGCATTCCGGTTTCCCCAGGCGTCGCCATTGGACGTGTGGTCTTGGTGCGCGACGACCGCCATGCCGTCTCCCGGCGCGCCGTCGCCGCCGCGAGCATCGCGGACGAGTGCGCCAGGCTCGACCGGGCCATCGAAGCATCGCTCGACGAACTTGCAGATCTCCGCACCCGCGCCGAGCAGGAACTGGGCAAGGAAGCTGCAGCGATCTTCGCATTTCACCAAGGCATGCTGCGCGATCCTTCGCTCATCAACCCGATGCGCGAGCAAATCGAGCAAGAGAAAATCAATGCCGAGTATGCGGTGCAGGAACAGTTCCGCGTTGTTGCAGGCCGCTTTGCGGGCATGGGCGACACCGCGTTTAGCACCAAAGTCGACGATGTTTGGGATCTCGACGATCGTGTGCTCAAACATCTCACGGGCAGCGCGCCTCAACAACAGACAACCGTCGGCCCCAACTCCATCATCGTTGCGAATGACCTCACACCCTCCCAGGCTGCGGCGTTTCCGCGCGGGAAGGTGCTTGGGTTCGTCACTGGGCGAGGCGGCGCCACAAGCCACACGGCCATCCTCGCGCGCGCCCTGGGCATCCCCGCAGCTGTCGGCGCCGCCGCGCTCACGGAAGCCGCGATGGGTGGTGAGGAAGTCATCGTTGATGGCGACCTGGGCATCATTGTGCTGCGACCCGATGCCGACACCAAGGCGAAATACGCTCGAATCATCGAGCGCGTCGCGGCGCTCCGCGCCACCGTAGCGCAATCCCGCACGCTCCCCGCCCAGACGAAGGACGGCACATCAGTTTCGCTCCAAGGCAATATCGAATTTGGCAAGGAAGCCGGGGCGGTGATCGATCAAGGCGGCGCTGGCGTGGGCCTCTTCCGCACCGAGTTCCTTTGGCTTACTTCAGATCACGACCCGACAGAAGACGAGCAGTTTGCCGAGTACAAATCCGCTGTCGAGAAGAGCAAGGGCGACCCCGTCACGATCCGCACCTTTGACCTCGGCGCTGACAAGCTGACGCAGGCGCAGGCCATGGCGCCGGAGCGCAACCCGGTTCTCGGTTGCCGCAGCATTCGATACAGCTTGCAGAACATCCCCATGTTCCGGAGCCAGCTCCGCGCAATCATGCGCGCCTCTGTCCTGGGCCCTGTGCGCATCATGTTTCCCCTCGTAACCAATGTCAGCGAACTGCGACAGGCGCGCATGATCCTGAGCGATGTCACCGAGGAACTCGTCGAAGAGGGAGTGCCCATCGACCGCCGCGTCAAAGTGGGCATCATGGTCGAAGCGCCCTCCGTGGCGGTTATGGCCTCCAGCTTCGCCCGCGAGGTTGACTTCTTCTCGATCGGGACCAACGACCTCATCCAGTACACCCTCGCCGTTGACCGAACCAATGAAAAGGTGGCGAACCTCTACGCCGGAACCCACCCCGCCGTGATCAAGCTGATCAAGGAAGTCGCCCGGGCGGCCCGCCGACGCGGGGTTGAGACCTCCGTGTGCGGCGAAATGGCTGGCGATGCCACCTACACCATGTTGTTACTGGGGCTTGGCTTGCGTACACTGTCGGTGACCCCAAATCGGATCCCGCATCTCAAGGCGGTGGTCCGGGCGGTCGATATCGGACAATGCGAGTTGCTGGCCCGCCGGGTCGGTTCCCTCGATTCTGAGCGCCAAGTGGCCGCCTTTCTGCGGTCGGAGGCGCGAAAGAGATTCCCCGAGTTGGTCGACGGGCGTACCGGCGACGAGGAGCCCGACTGAACCGTGCATGACCGCCCCTTCGCCCCGCAGCGGGCCTTGGAAGTGGGGTTGGCGCCGGAGGTCGAGGCCCCGCTCGGATGAAGGACGGACCATCGGCCTCGGTGCTGACCGGGCCGCGCCCCCTGCGATTCGCCGGTCGTCGACCTGACGATCTGGCGGCTCCCTGTCCGGCCATGGCTCGCACCGCGAGCGACGCCGGTGGTTGAGCAAACGCAGTGTCCAACCTGGCCCTCGGGCCAAGGCAGGCGCGCCGAGTTTGGCACCGCTGGTCGAACAAGTGTGAAAGCGCATTGTGCTGCGCGGCATTCGACTCCATACAACGCCCTCACCATCCCGCGAGGCTCAACGATTGAGCCGCGCAAGATGTGCGCGTTGTTGAACGGGGCGGATGAGCGCCGGCGCGAAGCGCTGAGCGAGGATGCATGACGAGCGAAGATCATTCGGCCAACGGATCGGCCACCCACAGCGACCAAGACGCCGCCGCAGGCGACGCGACGACCAAGAAAAAGAAGAGAACAACCAAGAAGACGTCCAGCAAGAAGCGGGGCGGCAGGCGATCGCCCAGCAAGAAGCCGACGAAGCAGGCCGACGCCGTGTCCGAAACAGCACACGACGACACCGACGATCTGGCGATCGCAGACATTCACGATGCAGCGCCCGCCAAACGCAAAGTCGGCACGGGCGGCTCGCGCATGAACCGCATGCTCATCAACTATGTCCCGGGCGAAGAGTGCCGGGTCGCAGTCGTGTGCGACAACAAGCTCGATGAGTTCCACGCCGAACGCGCGAACTCCGTCAGCATCGTGGGCAACATCTACGTCGGGCGCGTCATGAATGTCGAACGCTCGATCCAAGCTGCGTTCATCGACTTTGGCACAGGCTCCAATGGCTTCCTGCACGTCTCCGACCTGCACCCGAAGTACTTCCCTGGCGAGAGCGACGACACGACGGAGCGCATTGGCAAGAAAACGCCACGCCGCGAGCGTCCGCCAATTGAACAGTGCCTGAAGCGCGGCCAGAAGATCCTGGTGCAGGTGCTCAAGGAAGGCATTTCGACCAAGGGCCCCACACTGACAAGCTATCTGAGCTTGCCGGGCCGCTACCTCGTCATGCTGCCCGATATGGACAAGGTCGGTGTGTCGCGCAAGGTCGAAGATGACGACGAGCGCCGCGCGATGCGCAAAGTGCTCGATGCACTCGAGCTCCCCAAAGAATTCGGATTCATCCTCCGCACCGCGGGCATGAATCGCACGAAGACCGAACTTAAGCGCGACCTCGCTTACCTGCAGCGCTTGTGGAAGGACATCGAGAAGCGTCTCGATCAGGGCGATAAGCCCAGATTGCTCTACGCCGAGAGCGACTTGCTCATGCGCGCCTTGCGCGACATTTGGACGAGCGACATCGACGAGATCGTCGTCGACGATCCGGTCGCCCTGCGACGCGCCTGGGGATTCATGCGCATCGTCTCGCCGCGCAGCTCAACAAAACTCCTCGAATATGACCGGCGCTTGCCGCTGTTCCACGCCTTCAACGTCGAGCAGCAGGTCGAGCGAATTCACTCGCGCGAGGTTCCGCTGCCCTCGGGCGGCTCGCTCGTCTTCGACGAAGCCGAAGCCCTCATCGCCATCGACGTGAACTCCGGCAAGAGCCGAAGCCATGGCGATGCAGAAGCGACGGCGCATCAAACCAACATCGAAGCGATTGAAGAGATCTGTCGCCAGCTTAAGCTGCGCGACGCGGGCGGTTTGGTCGTAATGGACCTCATCGACATGATGAAGCGCAGCAACCGCCGCGACATCGAGGATCGACTCAAGGAACTTCTGAAACGCGACCGTGCCGCAACCAAGCCACTGCCCATCAGCCAGTTTGGCATTGTCGAAATGACCCGCCAACGCGTGCGCGGCAGCATGAAGAGCATGCACTTCGTGCGCTCGACCGAAGGTGACGGGCGCGGCTGGGTGCGCAGGCCCGAATCGGTCGCCACGTCTGCGATTCGTGACGTTGCTGCTCTCTTGAGCCACGATCGCGTGCAGAAGGTAGAAATGGTCGTGTCGCCGCGCGTTGCAGGCGAGATGCTCTCGAGCAAACGCCTGGCGATCACCAAGCTCGAACTGACCACGCGCAAGCGCATCGATGTCCGCGTCAGCGAGTCAATCGGTGTGGATCGCGTCGCGATGTACGCCTATGACGGCGCCGGCGCCGACATTGATATGGAGAAGCTGCCCAGGTTCGTGCCGCCAAGAGACCTGCATGAGTTCGAGCACAAAGCGCAGCGCAAGCCGGAAGACTGGGCCGCCGACACCACCGCAGAGCCCGAGTTGGTGCTCGAACAGCTGGTTGATGACGAAGCGAGGCAACGCCTCGAAGCTATTAAGGCTGCGGAAGAAGAACTCAAAGAAGCCGAAGCCGCCATCGAGTTCGCCGACGATGATGAGGGCGCTGACGATGCACAAGGTGATCGCAAGCGCAGACGGCGCCGTCGCCGCAGGCGCGGTGGGCGCAATGGCGCTGATGACGGCGCCAACGATCGCCTCGATGCCGATGAGGCGCCAGCGCCACGCGAGCGTGACACGACACCGCGCGACGCCAACGCCGAAAGAGACCAGGATGGCGATGGCGATGGCGATGGTCGCCGCCGCAGACGTCGACGCCGGCGCGGCGGGCGCAGTGGGGAACGATCTGGCGACAGTCAATTCACCGAGACGGCTGCCCACCATGACGCCGAAACTGATACCAAGCGGCGCGAGCGCGAAGACATGTACGGAAAGCTCGCACCGAGCGGCTATCCGTTCCGTGGCGACTCGTGGGATCTCGAGCCCTCTGCGATCACGCTGAAGACCTTTGACCAAGACTTTGCCGACAAGGTGCGCGATGGTGTTCCCGCGGAAGCGCCTGCCGGCTTGGTTGAGGCTCGAGCCAATGGCGCATCCGCGCCCCCTGATGTCGAGACATCAAATGGCTCGCCGCGCGGGGAAGCCTCAGACGAGTCGGGCCGCGATCGTGGACGACGCGACGGGCGCGGACGTCGCGGAGGACGAAACAGGCGTGACGATCGGCGAGATGATCGCGAACCCCGCGCCGAGCGCCCGCCGTCGTCTTCTCGTGATGCAGAGCAAAGCGTGGAGACCTCCACCGCATCTGCCTCCGCAGCGCCGTCGGGTCCTGAAACAGCGGACAAGAGTCGGCGACGCGTCGCGCCGGCAGACATTCTGGGTGGGAGCGGCGTTCAGCTTGCCAATGCGGACGCATCAACCCCGAAGAAGCCGCCCAAGCGCGCAGCCGCCAGCCGCTCGGCCCCCAAGGCCGAACGCAAGAAAGAGGATGCCGGCGCAATGCCCGTGATGATCAAGCCCGTGCGAAGCATCGGCCCGCGCGCACGCTCATAACCGTTGGAGGCACGCCCGACGATGGCCAACGAGGGGCGAACATCGCCGCGCCGTGTCATTGTGCTCGGCGCCACTGGCTCGATTGGGCGACAAACCCTCGACGTCATTGCGCACCTCAACGCCGACTGCCAGCGTCATGCCCGACCGCCCCTGTTCGAGGTCGTTGGTCTCGCAGCAGGACGAAATGCTCAGGCGCTGTCCCGCGCCGCCAAGACACATCGTGTCCAGCACCTTGCGCTTGCGCAGGGTGAGCCACCAACCACCGGTACACTCACGGGACCGGAAGCAGCCGAGCGCCTCGTGCGCGAGGTCGACGCTGATACTGTCGTCGGCGCCATGGTCGGGTTCGCCGGCCTGCCCGCGATGCTGGCGGCGGCGGAACTCGGACGCGATATCGCGCTCGCCAACAAAGAAGCACTGGTTGCTGCAGGCGAACTAGTCGTGGACACTGCACGCAAAAGCAGCGCCAAGCTCCTGCCCGTTGACAGTGAACATTCGGGCATTTGGCAAGCCATCGGCGCGCACATCGCCGGCGCATGGAACCAATCACCGCCGCCCATGGAGATCGGGCGCGACGTCTCGCGCGTCACACTCACCGCATCAGGCGGCGCGCTGCGCGGCATGTCGCCCAAAGCGATCTACAACGCCACACCCCGACAAGCCCTCGCCCACCCCACGTGGGACATGGGCGCCAAGGTGACGATCGATACCGCCTCGCTTACAAACAAGGCGCTTGAGCTTGTTGAGGCGGCTTGGCTCTTCGGACTGCGCGCCGAACAACTCGACGTGCTGATCCACCCGCAATCGATTGTGCATGCGCTCATCGAGTACGCCGATCGCTCCGTCCTTGCGCAAATGGGCGCCCCTGACATGCGGACCCCGATCCAAACGGCATTGACCTGGCCCGATCGCCACCCAGGCCTCGCCCCATCCCTGGAGCTCGCGAGACTCGGGCAGCTGGACTTCGAAGCGCCGGACCACGAACTCTTCCCTGCACTCCGCGCCGGATTCGAGATCATCCGGCGCGCCGGCACAAGCGGAGCCGTGTTCAACGCCGCAAACGAGGTCGCAGTGCAAGCGTTCCTTGACGAGCGGCTTCCCTTCGGCCGCATCAGCCAGATTTCCTGCGCAGCGATTCAGGAAGTGGGGTCGAGCCCGATCCGCTCGATGGACGATGTCCTTCATGCGGATGCGGAAGGGCGACGCTTCGCTCAGACCCAGTTGAACGACACACCCGCAACCCAAGCCACGCACGGCTAGGCTTCATCGCTCAATCTGCCAAGCAGGACGGATCATGATCGACACTCTTCTCAACATCTGGAACCTGGTGCTCATCGTCGTGGGCTTTGGCCTGGTGATCGTCATCCACGAACTGGGCCATTTCGCCGCTGCGCGCTGGGCTGGCATCCGCTGCCACGCCTTCGCAGTCGGTTTTGGGCCTGCAATCTTCTCCTGGCGCCGCGGCCTCGGACTCCGCCGAGGCTCCAGCGAACCCCTCTACCGACGCATGCTCGCAACCGCCGGCGGTGAACCAAGCGCACTCCCCGCAGTCAGCCCCACCGAATACCGCCTCAACTGCATCCCCTTTGGCGGCTACGTGAAGATGCTGGGTCAGGAAGACATCGATCCCTCAGCACGCAGTGACGCGCCAGATAGCTACCAATCCGCCAAAGTCTGGAAGCGCATGATCGTGATCTCCGCGGGCGTCATTGCCAACATCATCTTGGCCGCCGCTTTGTTCATGATTGTCTTCGCAGTTGGCCTGCGCGAACCCGCCGCAATCATCGGTGAGGTCGTCCCAGACAGCCCTGCAGACCAGGCGGGACTTCTTCCTGGCGATGTTGTGACCGCCGTAAACGGCCAGCCAATGACGTTCAGCGATCTGCGCATCGCCGCCGCCATGAGCGGGAAGGACGAATCTCTCTCACTCACGATCGATCGACAAGGCAAGGCGATCACGGTCGCCGTCGCCCCTGAGAAGAAAGATGGCGTGCCAAGCATCGGCATCGCGCCGCTCACAGGCCTCACAGTCACCGACGATGTGCATCGCGCATCCGCTCGCGCGCAGCTGGCAAGCGCCCTCGCCCAGATTGGCCTCGATGGCGCCGCCCCAGGTGACACCGTCGTCGCCGCCGACGGCGTTCCGCTGCCCGAGCATGTGCTCCCAGACGCCAAGACCCGCTCGTACCGCTCCTTGCTCGACCTCATCGCTGCGATCAATGCGACGCACGGCGCGCCGATCCAGGTCACAGTGCAGCCCGCAGTCGGTGGCGATCCGTTCGTGCGCTCGCTTCAACCCGTGATCGAACTGCAATACGCCGGCGTTGAAGTCGAAGACACAAAGTACGGCGTGGGGCATGTCCTCGGACTCATCCCCATCATGAGCGTTGGCGCCGCGTCGCCACAAGCTGAAGCCCAGGGCCTCCACGCAGGCGATGTCTTTGTCCGCTTGGGTGATGTGCAGTGGCCCGGCGTGCGCGATGGCGTCGCCGCGATCCGCGCACACAGAGGCCGGTCAATCGACGCAACAGTGCTTCGCGATGGGCAATCCATCGACCTCACGCTCGCAGTGAACACGAAGGGTCAAATCGGCTTCGCACCCGTCGCTGCACGCCAGTCAAACCGGATCGCGCAGACGCCCGATCAACTCATCGACAGTGGCTGGCGCTATCCGGCACTGCTCAAAAATGTACCGGTGCAGCGCCTGCTTCCGGCGCTTGTCCCAGGCTCTGCAATCGTGGCCGTCAACGAAACCACAACACACACATTCACAGATATCGTCTTGGCACTGCGCGATGCGACGTCGACCCAGCCCTCCGGCGCAGATATCGCCCTCACCGTGCAATTGCCCAACCTTGCCGAAGGCGAAGCGCCCGCACAGGAACACCGCACCTGGCGCCTCGAAGCCGCCGACGTCGCCGCGCTGCAAGCGCTGGGCTGGGAAATCCAAGGACTCGATGTCTCCGTACTTGGCTTCGTAGAAGAGACCATCAAAGCCTCTGGCCCGCTCGAAGCGCTCGCCATGGGCTTCCACCGCACCAAGCGCGTCATCCTGCTCACCTACCTCACCTTTGAGCGCCTCTTCCAAGGCCAACTCGCGGTCGACCAGCTCCGAGGCCCCGTCGGCATTGCACACACCGGCTTCTACTTCGCGGAACGCGGCATCATCTGGGTGCTCTTCTTCCTCGCCATGGTCAGCGCCAACCTCGCCGTCGTGAACTTCCTGCCACTCCCCATCGCCGATGGCGGGCAGTTCCTACTCCTCTGCTGGGAAGGCATCCGCGGCAAACCCGCGCCTGTCGCAGTCCAAAACGCCATCGCGCTCGCTGGGCTCGTGCTCATCGTGGGTCTCTTCCTCTTCATCACGTTCCATGATGTCGTGCGCTTGCTAGGCTGAGCGCCGTGCTCGGACTGCTCGCTCTACTTGGCATTGGCTTGGCAATCGCAGCTGCGCTTGTCATCTGGCTGACGATCTGGCGCCTGCGCCACCCGCCGCGCAAGACCTATGCATGGGCCGTGGCACGCAACCGCCCTGGCGATCCATCAGAACTCGATACGCCGCGCACGTTCGATACCTACGAACTCGCGCTCGAAGAACATCATCCGCGCGAGCGCTCGCCCATCTGGGACATCGAAGGCGACACACCCGCTGGCCCCGTCGTCATCTTTACGCCCGGTTGGGGCGATTCGCGCATCGGCGTCTTGCCACGTCTCCGCGGCCTCGCACCACACGCCTCGCGCATCCTCACCTGGGACCCGCCCGGCCACGGCGACGCGCCGGGCCGCTGCGCACTCGGCACGCGCGAGCCACCCATGCTCGCAACACTCGCACGACATGCACACGAAACACACAACAGGCCCATCGTCCTTGCCGGATCATCGCTCGGCGGCGGCGTCTGCATCGTGACCACTGCAACGCTTGGCGACGCCTTACCCATCGCAGGCGTCATCGCCGAAGCTCCCTACCGCCTCCCCTGGACACCTGCACGCAACGTCATGCGCCTCGCCGGTTATCCCTACCGATGGAACATCGTTCCCGTGTTTGGATTGCTCGCGATTCGACTCGGCGGGTGGCGCACATTCGACCGCGCACGATGGGCGAAGCAGGTCATTTGTCCTTTGCTCGTCATCCACGGCACGCTCGACGAAGTCTGCCCATTGCAGGACGGCCGCGACATCGCCAGCGCCGCACCCGCCGGCACGCTCATCGCCATCGAAGGCCGCACGCACAACGACCTCTGGGCCGACGACGAACCCCGTGCAGCAGAAGCGACACAGACTTTCCTGGCCTCCCTCGCCTGAGACCCCTACACAATGCTCGCAAGCACCGCGCCGACCGTGAGATGCGCCACGAATACACACACCAAAATCAAAACTGCCGCGCGCCACCGCCGCCAGGGCGGCATACGCAGGATGCGCACACGTGACCGCGCGACCATGAACAGCGCGCTCGCCGACAGCACCGTCAGCACCAGCATCGTCCCGAACAGGATGAAGAACTCCGGCGCCGCCGACGCGCCATTCGTGAAATAGATGATCCCCCGCATGATGGCGAACAGCATCGCGCACACGCCGTCAAAGCCAAGCGCACACGCACACGCGATCACCGCCAGCAGGTACGCCCCGATCCCGACGCTGTCAGACACCACGCCGAGCTTCAACGGCGCGCCGCACTCTGAACAAACCGCCTTGGCGTGCCCGCGCAACTCATAGCCGCACACCGGACACGTCGCATCGTGGTCACGCAGCCAGGCCACAACCACTTGCTCATCGTCTCTCATCGCTGGGGCCGCATCTGGCATGGATGTGTTCATACGATGCTGCCGCTCCGCAGTTCGTCGGGGCCCTCATACCGCAATGATGACTCCAATGACAACATGCACCAAGACTGCGAGAACAATTGCGGCCGTAGCAACTGCCCTTGCGTGCTTGGCAGGGAGCCCATGAAACCAGCGCCGTACGAGGACCGCCACGAACACAACGACCCCCATTGCTATCGCGAGCGCCCGAAGCATTCTGTATGGAACAGCGTAGACCTCCACAGCATTGGTGTATCCCTCCGGTCCCATGGAGAAAACCAAGTCGGTGGCAAGTACAAATGAGGCCCCAACGCCGACCGCAGCAAAGGCAATCAGGTCGAGTACAAGCAGGCCGATGCACACGAGCAGAAAAACGCGAAATGCCCGGTGCGCCGGATGCTCAACCATTCCGAATTGCGGACCAGCGCCGCCCCACGTAGTGCTCATCCACCGGGCTTGCCGACCAATCACCCTTGCTCGGATGCGCCAAATCCTCGCGTTTGTCGAGGTCTTTCAATTGCACACGCCCTTCGGTGTGGACAATGGCACAGAATCGCGCCCGAGCACGCTCAGCATCCTGCAACAGCTTCTTCAAGTTCCGCGTCGCCTTATCCGTCGGACGTGCGTGCATCGGCGGGATGGCATATCGATCCGCATCCCACGGCTTGCCCCCACGCTCGCGCCATGTATCGGATTCAACCCCCCGGCGAAGCTGCGCCACAAGCGGAACGACATCACCATCCGCGTCCTCATCCGCACTCACCACAAACACATCGGGCCGCAACGACACCGACCCCAGCGCACCAGTGGTTACATTCTGCACCGCATCCATCAATGCACCCGCATCACCATCAGCACCGGGCATGAGCCCATGATCGGTCAGCAGATTACCAAGTACGACATCGCCCATGCCAAAGCCGCACGCGGGCGTCGCCGGCCCGCCAAAGAGTTCGATGAGATTGTCATACCGCCCGCCGCCGGCGATCGCGCGCTCACCTTCCGCAAGCACTTCGAAGACGGTGCCTGTGTAGTAGGCGAGGCCGCGGACGAGCGTCGCATCCCATTTGAACCAACCGTCAAAGCCGGTGTCTCGAAAGTGGTCGCTCACCGCGGCGAGTGCAGCCGCCGACGGAGCCGTAACTTCCCGGATCACATGCTCATCAATGCTCCCAGCTTGAGCCTGAGCCTCGCCGTTCATCACTTGCACGACGCCAGTCATGTCGGTGACTTGTTTCTGTGACGCTCCGAAACGCAGTGCGTATTCCATTCGCTGTTCTGGGGTCAAGCGGAAGTACCGATCAACCCAATCGAACCAACTAGCGAACTGCTGCTCGGGAATGCCCGCATGCCCGAATATCCGTGTCCAGATGTTTCGATGGAAATTGCTCACCTGGCAGTTCGTTGGGGTCATCCCGAGAGTGGACAACGCACCAACTGCGACAATCTCAAGTTCGCCGTCAAGGGCGGTCCCGAAGCCCTCACCGATTATGTCGCAATTCCACTGGCAAAACTCCCGCAAGCGTCCCCGTTGCGGGCGTTCGGCGCGGAAGAAGTTCGGAATGCAGAACCATCGGCACGGCTTGGGCAAGCTCGCAGCCTGCGCCGCGTACATGCGCGCAAGCGTGGGCGTGAACTCCGGCCGCAGGGCATACAGGTCGTCGCCGCCCTCACGCGAAAAACTGAACAGCTCCGAGAGAATCCCCTCGCCCGATTTGACGGTGTAGAGCTCAGCGTGCTCGAACGTGGGGCCATCGATCTCTTCAAACCCATGGCGGATCGACACCGCGCGCCACGTCTCTGTGACATAGCGCCGACGCAGCAGCTCAAGCGGATAAAAGTCGCGCGTGCCCTTTGGCTTCTGGAACGAGCGGCCCTTAGTTGATTGTGCTTTCGAACCCATTGGACGCGCAGAGTATCGCATCATGCGCGCCAGGCCCAAAAACACTGCGGGCCCCTTTCGGGGCCTGCAGGTGGAGGAAGAGAGACTGGCCTGTCTGGGAAGTGACGTGTAGTGCTCCCCTGTGTTCCATGTGTACTTGTCGTCCGTGGGGAGGGCCGGGGGTGGTCTCGCGTCCGTTCGCCCCGTCTGTCCCTCCCTAGATAAACGCAAACAGGCCTGTTTGTTCACGTGTTCTCGAGAAAAAACGTGACCACTTCCTGGCGGTTTGCCCCAATTGCCAAACCCGCACCACCGCGCCACGAAAAAGAGCCGCAGGCCACACTTTGGTGGCCCGCGCTTGGAAGGAGAGGGTATTTGTGGCCAAATTCATCGCCCGCGCCATCCGGCGCCACTACGGGCAGGGCAGACCAAAGTAGAAGAGCACGTCGTTCAGATCCCGCAGGTCGACCACGCCATCGCCGTTGGCGTCGCCCGGGCAGGGCAGGCGAAGCGGAGGCCCCAGCAGCAACAGCGACTCGCCCGCCGCGTCATACCACTGGAGATGCCCAAGGAGCGGGTCCGGCACGGGCGGCAGGGCGTTCGCCCCCAACACGCCAAAGTCGCCATTCGCATCGTTCGAAACCAACACCTGCACCGGAATTGGATCGCAGCCCACCAGGTCCAACTGGACCAGCTCAATCTGCACGATCTCGAAGACCTGCTGACGTGTCGGGTTGCTGTTTGAACTCGACAGCAGCGCCGCCGCCGTTGGGTCCTGGATCGGCAAGTTGATGAACCCAATCGGCAGGCCCCCGCCAAGCTCATTGACCACGTGTTGCGGCAGCACCGTCCAATCCATGCCCAACTGCACAACACAATCGATCGTCACAGCACTGGTGAAGTTGTGGAAAGTCGTGCCCTCGATCACGCGCTTGGTCTTGCCCGAGGCCGGATCTTCCTTCTCCTTCACGTCCTTGTTGTTGTCCGACACGTTGCCGGGCTTGGTCTCGCGCCATTTGACCTTTTCCGTCTCGTCGTCCCACGAGCCCTTGAATCGCTTGCGCAACGTCTTGCCAAGCAGGTTCTGATTGCCCCAGAACCCCGCGGCATCAGACACATACACACGCCCTGTGTCGACGCACTCATTGCCCTCCGAGTCGTTGACCTTCAGGCCAATCCCATCGAAACACCAGGCGTTCCACTCGGCATTGCCGTCGGCATCCTTGTTGAAGGGGATGGGGTCGGCATTGGTGGCCGCGTCGGGCTTGCCATCGCCATCCGAATCGGTCAGCAGACCCAGGCACGTCGCCGCCGCCCGCGAAATGATCGTCGCGTCCGCGCCCGTGTCATAGGTCCAGGTCACATTGCAGTCGGTGCCACCTTTGGACACCTTGCCAGAGAGGTCGATGCCCGCCTGGGCCGAACCGGCGAGTGCGAAGATGCTGAAGAGAAGCGTCGCGGCAGAAGATGCTGTTGCGTTTCGAAGTGTCATGGTTGCTGTCCTTGAAAAGGGGGTGAAAGAACCGGGTCGGCTCGGCCCAGGCGCCCAACTCAGCCGCCCGCAGTGCCTCGCCACAAGACAAGCGACACCCAGGAGTGGGAGTCACGCCGGACATCAGAAAAAGCTGGGGGATGGTCAGGCCCGCTATCATGCCCGTCCCATGCCGACGCTCACCATCGATGGCAAAGTCTGCGAGTTTGAGAAGGGTCAGACGATCCTGCAGGTCGCCAATGCCAATGGCATCGAGATCCCGCAGTACTGCTATCACGACGGGCTCTCAATCGTCGCCAGCTGCCGCATTTGCCTTGCAGAAGTCTGGGCCCCGAACCCCCGCAACGAGGGCAAGCTCGAGCCCATGCCCAAGCTCGTGCCCACCTGCCAGACCCCCGCAGGCGACGGCCAGGTGGTCTACACCGATTCACCCAAATCCATCGCCAACCAGAAGGCGGTGATGGAATACCTGCTCATCAACCACCCGCTCGATTGCCCCGTGTGCGACCAGGCCGGCGAATGCCTGCTGCAGGATTACTCCTACGAGTACGGGCGAGGCGTCTCTCGCTTCGAAGAAACCAAGGTCAAGCAGCCCAAGAAGAACTTGGGCCCGCATGTCTACCTCTATGCCGACCGCTGCATTATGTGCTCGCGCTGCGTGCGCTTCTGCCGCGAGGTGACCGGCACGAATGAACTGATTGTGCAGGGCCGCGGCAACCAGGAACAAATCGACATTTTCCCCGGCATGGCGCTCGACAACGAACTGTCGGCGAACGTGACCGACCTTTGCCCCGTCGGCGCATTGCTTGACAAGGACTTCCTCTTCGCCCAGCGTGTGTGGTATCTCAAGACCACGCCCTCGATCGACGGCATCACGGCTTCGGGCGACAATATCTCCATCGAACACAACCGCGGCGAGGTGTTCCGCATCAAGCCGCGCACGAATCTCGAAGTCAACAAGTGGTGGATCTCCGACGAAATCCGCTATTGCCATAGCTTCATCCACGACGAATCGCGCATCACCACCCCCATGCGCCGCGGCGTGAGCGGCAGCCTCAGCGCATGCGAAGAATCTCGCGCATTCGAAGATGTCCTGCAAAACCTCAGGGGCAAGCGCTTCGCGCTCATGGTGAGCCCGATGTTGAGCTGCGAGGACGCCTATTGCCTTGCAGAAGCCGCGATCAAACTTGGCCAGGTCGCCCTCGCACTCGGTCCCGTGCCGATCGATGGCGAAGACAAGACCTTCCCGGGCGGCTACACCATCCGCGCTGAGAAAGCCCCCAACGCCCGCGGCGTGCGGCGCGTCCTCGACGCCCTCGCCAAGCAACACAATCTCGAAAACGTGCTTGACTTCGCTGCGCTCCCCGGCGCGCTCAAGAATCTCGACGGCGTCATCCTCACGGGCAACTATCCATCCGCGTGGGCGACGCCCGAACTGGTCAGCGCCTGCCGCGAGACGTTCTGTGTGTTGATCGACACACTGCCCAATGCGCTCACCGAAGATGCGCAGGCGGTCAACGTCTTCCTTCCCGCAGCAACCTGGGCCGAGAAAGCCGGCTCATTCGAAAACGCCAACAATCGCCTGCAAGCCTTCGAAGCCGCAATCCCCACGATCGGCCTCTCCAAGAGCGAAGGCCAAATCGGCCTCGATCTCTCCGCCCTCCTTGGCGCGAGCGACCCCATGACCGTCCTCGCCTCGCGCAAGGCCCGCACCGCGATCATGTATCCCGATGCCATGCCGGGCCAGGTGCCGGGCGCCATGGAAGTCGCCACGCCCATTGGCGAACTCTTCAACGCCGCGACGGTCCGCCAACGCGCCGCAGAAGCGTGCCCCGCGCTTTCATCACTACGCGATGAGGTCCACCTGCCCCGCATCGACCACGACGCGCCCGATCCGTTCGAAGCGGACATGGCGATGGTGGAGCTCTAGGCGCACTTCTCCAAAAAACACAACGCGCCGTGCCTCCTCGGCCTTCGGCGCGCGTGTTGAAACTGGCCAACCTGACTGAACGGTCGGTCAGACTTCTGGGGTTCCCTCGCTGGCAAGCGCCGCTGCCAACGCGTCGGCAATGAGGTCATGCCCCGTCTGCGCATTGCTTTGGATCGCCTGCAGGCCTTGCTGGCGCGCCTCCTCGACCATCGCGATCAATGCTGGATCGGCACCCTCCCGCCGCAACTTCATCACGACTTTCGTGCCGATTGCATTGACAATGCGGGCGCTCTTGGACGACATCATGGTCACCTTGTGATTCGAATTGGCTGCGAAGCGCACGAGCAGCGCATCGGGAGCACCTTTCTCATCGGCCTTCTCCAGCCGAGCGACCCCCAGGTTCGTCTGCCCTTGCACGATGACACCGGAGCGCTGCGTCACTTGCATGATCTTGGCGACTGCAAACTGTGCGAGCCCATCCGCATCCTTCGCCATGGCCGGCGCCGTCAAGAACAAACTCAGCACAAGTGCCGCGAGAACAGAACGAATCGAAAGTGTTGCTGCGTTCACGTTGCTTCTCCTTGAGTGCCAGCCGCGCCCCATCGTCGCGGTGCGTGTGGGACGCCCAACGCAACTGCCTGCCTGCTATTGCACGCACCGCAGTCCGAATCTGTGTGGCCTCCCTCACAACCCTGCTCGCCCGATATATCCTCCTCGCCATGGCCAAGAAACGCACGAGCTACGCCTGCAGCGCCTGCGGCTCCATGTCCCCGCGATGGATGGGCAAATGTCCCGCCTGTGGGCAATGGGACACCCTCGAAGCCGTCGCTCTCGACGCCGCCACCGACAAAGACCCCCACCGAGGCCTCGCAAGTGAATGGGGCGACACCAACGAACTTGGCGGCATCGATCCCCTTCACGCACCACAAGCGACGCCCATCGGTCAGTCCGACGCCAACGCTGCGCCCATCTCACGCCTCGCCACCAGCATTGGCGAACTCGACCGCGTCCTTGGCGGCGGCATCGTGCCAGGCAGTGTCATCCTCTTGGGCGGCGACCCGGGCATCGGCAAGTCAACACTCGTCCTACAAGCCCTTGGCGCACTTGCGCGCAACGATCAGCGCGTCCTCTATGTCACAAGCGAAGAGTCCGCCGAGCAAGTGCGCCTTCGCGCCCAGCGCCTCGACGTCGGCACGAAAGGCGCCGACAAGGAAGAGCTCTTCGTTCTCGCCGACACGAACCTCGCGCGCATTGTCGAGCAAGCGCGCCAGACGCACCCCGCCGTGCTCGTGATCGACTCCATCCAGATGGTCTACAAGTCCGACCTCGACACCTCGCCCGGGAGCGTTGCCCAACTCCGCCGCTGCTGTACGGAGTTGGTCTACCTCGCCAAAGCCAGCGGCATGAGCGTGATTCTCATTGGCCATGTCACGAAGGAAGGCTCGCTCGCCGGGCCCAAACTCCTCGAACACTTGGTCGACGTCGTCCTGTCCTTCGAAGGCGATCGCTACCACGCCCATCGCATTGTCCGCGCCATCAAGAACCGCTTTGGCACCACGCAGGAGATTGGCCTCTTCGCAATGGAACAACGCGGCCTCGTCGAAGTGCCCGACGGTGCATCCGTCGCCGCTGATGCACTGGGCGAATCGCCGCGCCCCGGCTCTGCCGTCACGCCCACCGTCACTGGCTCGCGCTGCGTGCTCGTCGAGCTCCAAGCCCTCACTGCGCACGGTTTCCCGGGTTCGGTCAAGCGCAAGAGCTCGGGCGTCGACGCCTCGCGCCTTGCCATGCTCATCGCCGTTCTCGAGCAGCGCGCAGGGCTCACGCTATACGACCGCGATGTCTTCGCCAGCGCTGTTGGCGGCGTGCGTGTCGTCGAGCCTGCAGCCGACCTTGCGCTCGCACTCGCCATCGCCGGTGCGCACACCGGGCGCGCTTTGCCCCTTGCCACTGCAGCAGTCGGCGAAGTGGGCCTGGGAGGAGAAGTGCGCCCCGTCACCCAACTGGAATCCCGCTGCCGCGAAGCCGCTCGCCTTGGATACAAACAACTCCTGGTCCCCAAACGCACCGGCGCCTTTGCCAAGACCAAGCTCGAGTTGATCCGTGTCACAAACATCGCCGAGGCCCTCGCCGCGCTTGAGCGCATCGCCCCGCCCGCAAGCAGCCTCGAAGCCAAACCCGCCGCAGAACAGCGCCCATCCCGCCGCTGACGTACAGTGTGCTCGTCATGACCGACGCGCCCACGACTGCGAAGGACCGCGGCCAACCCACCATCCGCGTGCGCAACCTCGTCAAACGCTTTGGCGAGCAAACCGTGCTCAATGGCATCAATCTCGATGTCTACTCGGGCGAAACCATGGTCATCATGGGCGGCTCGGGCTCTGGCAAGAGCACGCTCCTGCGCCACATGATCGGTTCATTCCAACCTGATGATGGCACCGTCGAACTCTTTGGCCAGAACATCTGCGCCATGAGTGAAGACGAACTCAATGAGACCCGCAAGAAATTTGGCATCCTGTTTCAGTCCGGCGCGCTCTTCAACTCCATGACTATTGGCCAAAACGTCGCGCTCCCGCTCATGGAGCACACCGATCTCGACCCGGACATCATCGCCATCCAGGTCAAGATCAAGCTCGAACTCGTTGGCCTGCGCGAGCACGCACACAAGTTCCCCTCTCAGATCTCGGGCGGCATGAAGAAACGCGCAGGCCTTGCTCGCGCCCTTGCCCTCGATCCGCGCATCCTTTTCTATGACGAACCTTCCGCAGGCCTCGACCCCGTCACCAGCGCCGAGATTGATCAACTCATCATCGCCCTCACCCGCCAGCTGGGCGTCACGTCCGTCGTCGTCACCCACGAGATGGACAGCGCCTTCACCATCGCCGACCGTATGGCAATGCTCGACCGTGGCCGCATGCTCGTCGTCAACGACCGCGCCTTCTTTGAACAGCTGCGCGACACGCCAAGGGACCAAGCCGACACCCTCTCCGTCGAACAGCAACTCATCCGGCAATTCCTGCGCGGCGACGCCGACGGACCCCTTGCCGCACGCCGAAACGCCGGGGGATACGAGCGCGATCTCCTGGGCCTCGACGACCTCCCCACCTTCATCCACACGCCATCCATCCAGACCACCCGCTCCTCCGCCGCAGAAGCCAAAGTCGATACACCCGACGACGCCGATGAAGTCACAGAAGCTCAGCAGTCAGGCTGACCCGAACCAAGGATCGCTCCCGCATGGCCACCACGCGCGCACGACGCAACAACCTCTTCGCTGGCGCATTTGTCCTCGCCGCCATTGTCACCGGCGTGCTCATCGTCGTCCTCATTGGCGGCTCGCTCGAGGCCTTTGGCAAAGCCACCTACACCGTGCGCTTCCCCGTCGAAACGGGCGTCGGTGGACTCAACACCGGCTCACAAGTCTCCGTCGGCGGCCTCCAGGTCGGCACCGTCAAATCCGTCAAGCACATCATCGAGAACGGCACCATCCAGTCCATTGAGGTCCGCGCGGCTGTCTCAAAGAAGGTCCCGCTTCGCCAAGGCGCCATCGCGTCACTCGAACTTCCGCTTCTGGGTGGTGGCGGCACAATCAACTTCACCGAGCTGGGTGACGGTGCGCCACTCATGACCAAAGACATCATCCCCGGTCGCCTCGCGCCGCCAGGCTTTCTCGCATCCGCAGGCTTTGGCGATGAACAACGCGAGCAGGTGCAGGCGCTGCTCGAGTCCGCTTCACAGGGCGCGCAGAAGTTCAACGACACGATGAACATCATGCGAAGTGAGTGGTCGACCAACATCTCAGATATGATCGACGACACAAAGACGCACTACCCCGATTGGCTCAACCGCATCGACAACGCCACCAGCAATATCGAGCGCACAACGTCACGTGGCCCGGAGATCACCGCGAGCTTCGAACAGCGCATCGATGAATTTGCCAAACTTGTCGCTGAAACACGCGCTGTCATTCAGGAAAACCGCGAAGGTGTCCGAGCAGCAGTCGCCAACACACAAGAAGCTTCCGCAAACATCGCCGCCACGACCAAGGACGCCCAGGCCTTCGTCGATCGCCTCAATGGGGAGCTAGCGGACAAAGCAATTGCGCTGCTTGATGAAGCCCGCGCCGCCGTGGGCGAAGCACGCAGCGCACTGGCCCAAGCGGATGACTTGATGCTTGAGCAGCGCCCCGTGATCCGCCGCACCATGGCCAACGCCCGCCTCGCCTCCGACCAACTGCGCGACCTCGCCGCCGAAGTGCGCCGCTCCCCCTGGCGATTGGTCTATCGCCCCAACGACCGCGAACTCGAAAATGAACTGCTCTATGACGCGGCTCGACTCTTCGCCGGTGCAGTGGGCGACCTGCAATCAACCAGTGAAGCCCTTCAAACCGTGCTTGGCGCATCGCCAGACACCGTAAACGCTCAGCAAGTCGCTTCATTGGTTGAAGCGCTCGATGCCGCCTTCGAGCGCTACCATGACGCCGAAAACGCGTTGCTCGACCAACTGATCAAGAAGTAGCCACGGGTCGGGCCGCCGCAGGCGTCGTGCTCAAGACGGATTCCAGTGCGCCGCAAAACGCATCCACATCCGCCTCCGTGCTCTGCGGCCCAACACTGATGCGCAGCACACCATCGGGATAGGTCCCGAGCGACTGGTGGCACAAAGGCGAACACAAGAGCCCGGCGCGCGTCGCGATCCCGAAGGAGCTATCCAGCACCGCCGCCAACTCGCGCGGATCGTGCCCATGCACATTCATCGCAAGCACCGCGGTGCGCCGCCCCGCTTCCGCCGGACCATAGAACGTCACGCGCGGGTCACCCGCGAAGCGCGCTCGCACGCGCGCAAGAAATCCACGCTCGTGCTCGATGCTGCCAAAGTCCACGCTGCGCAACGCCGCCCGCGTGCCCGCCATGCCCACGGTATTGGGAGTGCCCGCTTCCAGCGCACTGGGCAAGCGCTGCGGCATCGTCAAGTCCCGCGATAGCGCCCCCGTGCCGCCCTGACGACAACACACAAGCCTCGGTTCACCCTCATCCGGAAACACGCGCGGCCCAACATACAACGCCCCAATCCCCGTTGGCCCACGCAAGCCCTTGTGAATCCCCATCGCCAGCAAATCGATGCCCATCGCTCGCACATCGATCGGGAGCACCGCCGTCGTCTGTGCCGCATCAACCAAGAACAGCGCATCTGGAAAACGCTCCCGCAACGCCGCACCAACTTCACTGATGGGCTGAATCGTTCCAAGCACATTGCTTGCATGCGTCATGCACACCAAGACCGTGTGCTCATCGCACTGCGCCAACACCGCCTCAGGCGAGACGAAGCCCTCATCGTCGCACTGCGCCATGCGCAGGTCCGCCGTGCCCTCACAGCGGTGCGCATCAGCTGTCCGCCCAACCGCATTGTGCTCCACCGACGAAATCACAAGCCCAACTGGCCGATTCGTATGGTGATGCGCCCACGTCACCACACCATGAATCGCAAGATTCAGCGCATCGGTGCAGCCATAAGTCAACACGATCCGATCAGGCGACTCCGCGTTCACCAACTTCGCCAGCCCAGCGCGCGTCTCATCCATCACACGCTGCGCCGCCTGCGCAAGCGCATGCCCCCCACGTCCGGGGTTACCCGCGTCCTCCGCAAGAAACTTGCTCATCGCCTCGGCAACACCAGGCGCCTTGGGCCAGCTTGTCGCGGCATGATCCAGATAGACAAATGGCTGAGCGGCCATGGCCCCATCCTACAGCCGTCATGGGTCTCGTTGCCAGCGCGAAAACCGAATCTAACGCAGCTCCGCAGGCAAGCCCGCATGCAAGGCTTTCAGGTCCTGGGCCTGGTCCGCAGGCATCACCAAGGTCGCCCGCGCCGTATGCACCACGATCAGTCCCTCGCATCCAACCAACGCCACCAAGTGCTCCGGATCGTCGCTCACCACAAGATTCTTCTTCCCGCCATGCATCGCCGCCCGACCCGACACACGATTGCCCGATGCATCGGCATCGAGCGTCTCGCCATAGCTGGGCCACGAACCCACATCAAGCCACGACAAGTCCATGATCATCGTGCAAACCTTGATGCTCTTCGAGCGCTTCTGCTCGCGCGACGCAGGCTCCATCACTGCATAGTCCACGCTGATCTTGGGCAGCGTCGGATACACCTCGCGCAGCACGTCCGCCTGCTTCGCGGTGCCCCACGCCTCCGCGATCTTCATCAACCCCTCATAACTCTCTGGTTTGTACCGCCGCAGGCAGTCCAGAATGGTCGCCGCCTTCCACACAAACATCCCGCTGTTCCACCCGAACGCACCGCTCTCGACATATGCCTGCGCTCGCTCGAGTGATGGCTTCTCGACAAACCGCTCCACGTTGTACGCAAGCCCACCGTATTTCGCGCCGCTGATCGCCGTTGATCGCTCGACATACCCGAACCCTGTCGCCGGGTACGTGGGCTTGATCGAAAACGTCACCAGCCGCGCCGGGTCCTCTTCAACCAAGTCAAAACCCAAACCAATCAGCCGACGAAACTCATCCTCCGGCGTGATCAAATGATCCGCAGTCAACACAGCAAAGATCGCCTCCGGGTCCTGCTTGTGCAGCACCGCCGCCGCAAATCCAACCGCATTCGCCGTATCGCGCCCTTCAGGCTCACCCAAGAGCTGCGCATCTGCAAACCCAGGAATCGCCTGCTTGATCGCCTCGCGATGCGCTTCGCCTGTGCAAATCAACCGCTGCGGCAGGGGCACCAGCCCCTCCAGCCGATCCGCCGCGATACGCAACAACGACACGCGCTGTCCACTATCGCGCGCAATGAACGGCACAAGCTGCTTGGGCTGCCCTGCCCGACTCATGGGCCACAGTCGCGTGCCCGCCCCGCCCGCCATGATCATTGCATACCGCATCTACCGCCCTCTTCCGCGAGCCCCATCACACACCATCACTCCACAGCCTACAGGCTCACCCGCCCGCGAGCGCAAACGCCGCCGCCAAGAGTTCATCCGCAGTCGCCCGCGCCGCCTTCGGGTGGTTCGCCAGCGCACGCTCGATCTTCCGCTCCGCTTCCTGCCTTGCCTCGCCCAGTCTCACCAATGCCGCAATCGCTTGCTGCGCAACATCACCACTCAGCGCACTCGTGGGCTTGCCTTCTGCGACCTGCGCTCCTCCAGGTGCCGCGAAACCATCCACCTTTCCGTGCAATTCCGCGACCACCGTCTCGGCCAGCCGCTTGCCAATCTCGGGCAGCTTCTGCAGCCACGCCACATCGCGCCCCGCGATCGCCCGCGCAATCTCGCCCACAGGCGCCGCCATCGCCCGCAATCCCCGACGCGTGCCAAGCCCCTTTACCGTCGTGAATAGCTCAAAGAACCGGCGCTCGTCCTTCGTCCGAAACCCAATCAGTCGAGGCGTCATGTTCGACCCTTGCGCCGACGCCTCGATCAACTGCAACGTGTGCAACGTCACGCTCACGCCGGTCACCGTCGCCAACTCGCTCGCCAGAAACGCCGGCACATGGACCGCATACGCAATGCCACCCTCCGTCGCCACAATGGCTACCGTGCCCTCGACGCTCTCGAGTTTGCCTTGCACACGCGCGATCATGCGCCCACCAGCCTATCAGGGCCATCCCCCGCCTTCGCCCACCCCGTCTCCTCCAGAAACAGTCGCTCCAGCGCCCGCGTGATCGCCGCCGCGTCTCCATCGCATCCCGCAAGGTCCCGCACGGGCAGGAAGCGCACCGTCGCATGGCTCCGCCGCCAGATCGACCCCCACGCCGTTGCCGTGCTGGGCGTCCCTTCAACAACCACCGGCAGCACCGCGGCCCCGCTCTTCTTGATGAGAAACCCGACACCATCCTTGAACGGCTTGATACGCCTCGGCGCGCGCTCGATGGCGCCCTCCGGAAAGACCCCCAGCGCACCGCCCTGCTTCAAGTGCCGCAGCGCCTCCCGCAAACTGCGCGAGTCCCCATTCTCCCGATCGACGAAGATGATCCGCCCCAGATCCCACAAGGGCTGCATCCATCCCACGCGCATGTCTTCCGCCATCATCCAGCGCACTTCAAACGGCAGCCCCGCCTGAATCAAGATCGGATCAATCCCTGCTGTGTGATTCGCAACCACGATGAGCGGCGCATCTGCCCCCCTCGGCACGCCTTGCGCATCGCCGCTCGCCCGCCCCAGCGGCACGCGCTCTTCTCCCTCAAACCGCACCCGATGCATCACCCGCGCATACACCCGGAAGAGCACCATCATCGCGCCCGCGAGCACACCGCCCTCGCGGATCATGTGGCGCCGCGCAACGACAACCACGAGCGCAGCAATCCCCCACAGCACCGCAGCGCCGACCAACACCACCTGCATGACCCCGGGAATCCGTTCCACGTGCAGACAAGGTAGTGTGAATGCACGATCGCGTTCTTGGGAGGCCGTCCGTGTCACCATCGAAAGAGCTGGCCATCGGGATCGACCTTGGAGGCACCAACGCCCAGGTTGGCCTCGTCGACCCCATAGGCCACCTCACCAACCGCATTCACATGCCCACCAACGCCGCCGATGGCTGGCAGGCCACGATCAGTCGCCTGGCCACTGGCGTGCGCCAGGTCTGTGCTGAGGCACACACCGACGTCAATGCCTGCGAAGCCCTGGGCATCGGCGCGCCGGGCACGATCGATGGCGACACCATCGTCGAAGCACCAAACCTGCGCTGGACCAACGTACCGCTCGTGAGTGCGCTGCAAGACGCCCTTGCGACCCACCTGCCCATCGCCCTCGACAACGACGTCAATTGCGCTACGCTCGCCGAGGCTCGCTTCGGCGCCGCACGCAACGAACGCAACCTCCTGGGCGTTTGGGTCGGCACCGGCATCGGCGGCGGCATCATCCTCGACGGATCGCTGGTCCGCGGACCACTCGGCTCCGCAGGCGAGATCGGCCGCACGCTCCTGCTCTCCACGAACCCCATTGGCATGCGCCGCCTGGAAGACATCTGCTCGCGCGCCGCCGTCACCCGTCGACTGCACGAACTTGCTCGTTCAAATCACGCCACTTCACTGCGCGACACCATGATGGCCACCGACGACCCGCTCACCGTCCCCGCGCGCGCCATCACCGAGGCCTACGCCGCACACGATGCCCTCACACGCGCCGTCGTCGACGAATCGGCCGACCTCCTAGGCCGAGGCATCGCCAGCGCCTGCACGCTCTTGGGCACACCCCTCGTCATCCTAGGTGGTGGCCTCACCGAAGCGCTCGGGCAGCCCTACATCGACATGATCCACACAAGCTGCAACACCCACGTCCTCCCACGCCTGCAAGGCAAGGTCGAATGCCGCATGACAGCCCTCGGCCCCGATGCGGGCATCATCGGCGCCGCTTCCGTCGCGCGCGACGCGATCCGATAGGCTCACCGCAATGGTCCAGGAATCACAGCAAACCCGCCTCCCCATCCTCTGGATCGATGGCGCTTTCGTCACGCCCGAAGCCGCGCACATCTCCGCACTCGACGCCTCCGTCCAACACGGGATTGGTCTCTTCGAGACCATGCTCGTCGTTTGCACAGAAGGCGGCACACATGTCCATCGCGCACGCCAACACCTCGAGCGCATGCACGCCGCAGCCCTCGATCTTCGCTTGCTCGATCAATTCGACCCAGGTGCGCTGCTGTTCGTCCTGCAAGAAGCCGCCGACAAAGCCGCCCTCGCGCCAGGCCAGCATGCACGCATGCGCCTCACCCTGACTGGAGGCGACATGAACCTGCTTGCCCGCTCGGGCAAGACGCACCACCCAACCCTCATCCTCCAAATCACACCCGCAGCGATCTACCCAAATGAAATGTTCGAACGCGGCATCGCCCTCACCGTCGCCGCGTCCCGCGCCAACCCCTTCCGCCCAACCGAGGGATACAAGACACTTGACTACTGGTGGCGCCTGCGCGAACTGCAAGACGCGGCCTCCCGCGGCGCAGGTGAATGCCTCTTCCTCCAAGTCTCCAACCACATCACAGGCGGTGCCGTCTCCAACCTCTTCGCAGTGTGCAACGGCGAACTCATCACCCCCATCGCCCGCAGCGAGGAAGCAGACGGCGCAATCCCATCGCCCGTCCTGCCGGGAATCACGCGCCAATTCATCATCGATCACGCCCAAGCAAACGGCATCACCATGACCTCGCGCATGATGACCATCGCCGACGTCCTCGATGCCGACGAACTCTTCCTCACCAACTCATCCTGGGGCGTACTGCCGGCCGTCAAAGTCGAAGGCAAGACCATCGGCGCCGGCACGCCCGGCCCCATCACCCAACGCCTCCGCGAAGCGTGGCTCGCCGACACGCGCACTCCCGAGAATCCCTAGCGATTCCGTCGCGCCTCAACCTCCGCCCGCTCCGAACCGTCAATCCCCTCTGCCTCGCTGCGACCGAACGCTGTCGGATGCAAGAGCTTGCCAACCTCGCGCCCTTGCTTCCATTCCTCCACAGGAATCCGATGCTCATTGGCATAGGCATCCTGGCGCACGCCTGTGACTTGCCACGACACCTCCGCACCGGGCACGCCACCCGCGATCATAAACACGCCGTTCTGAATCTTCTGCGCCACATACAAGTTTGGCATCGACGCGCCGATTGGCGTGAGCTGATAGCGAAACTGCATGTTGAGCGCTTCAAAGTAGTCCGGCATCTCAACACGCGCCATGCCCTGCCCATTGAGCACCACCGTGCCGTCGTAGATGTTTTTCATGTCGGGCGACTCGACGAAAGAGTGGTACAAGAACTTGTTGTAAGGGTCGAGCGGGTGATCGATCTTAAACGACCCCGCGCCCTTGGAGAGTGCGCCGACAACATGCACATTCCCATAGAAATAACCGGCGTGCAGTGCGCCGCTGCCCTGCGCAAACCCATAGACGCCACGGGCCGTGCCGCCAGCCGTAAACGCTTCGCCGTAGAGGCCGATGTAGGGGCCTGCGCCTGCACCCGTGCAAAGACCATCTACGCCGTGCCAGCCGCCAACGCCCGTGATACCGATCCCCTCACCATCCACGTCATCGTTCACCCCAACGATCGCCGGCGAGTCGTTTCCGCCCGGGGCGCTCTGTTTGGCGTAGACCGCAGACGAATAAAACTCTGTCGATTGCGACTCCTCGATGTACAGCCCCGGTTTGCTGGTGATCGGCTGCGGACCGCCAACGGTGACAATCTGGGCGCCACCCAAATTGCAGAACGTGCCGGGCTGGCTGCCCAGGAACAAACTTCCATCGCCACTCGTGTTTTGTGCAAACATGGCATTGCCACCCGCAGTCATCGCGCTGACACCATTACCCAGCAAACTTGTGCCGTGCACGCCATCGCCAACTCCCGCATGCGAACCCCAGACGCCATAGCCTTCCTTGCCGGTGCCATTGTTGATCCCGCGCACGCCAGTTGACCCGGTGCCAGGCGAACTCGTCGTCAGTTCGCCGACTATCGCATTCGCAGAAGGACTCATTGAGTCCGACGTTGCATACACCGCAGGATCCGTTCCGTTGTCTGCAAAGCGACTGGCACGCACGCCAATGCCCGTGTCGGTCTGGGCGAGAACACCAACCTCGTCCTCAGAATACGCATCGACCGCGCCGAAACTCCCGCCAACAAACGCCCGGTTCACCGCGCCGCCAATTCCATCTGTGTGAGCAAAGTACGCTGCGTTACTGGAAGTCGACGTGAGGCTCAAGAACAAACCGTCCATCGTCTCAACCGCTGGCCACTGCAACGACCTGGACTTGAATGCGTAAGGCGTCGCCGTCACCTGCTGGCGCGGCGAGAGCACATTGCCATTGACCTCCACCTCGATCCAGCGATCCGACCCGTCCATCGAGTTGTATACCGACAGCTGCACCGTGAAGACGCCGTCACTGACCGGGATCGACGCATACTGTGCCGTCACCACTGGCGACCCGCCAACTTCCACATCAAAGATGCGAAACGTCATCGGGAAGTTGCCGTTGGCTGGTTGACCGCCGCTACGCAAATGACCCTGATATGTGATGGGATCCGCGATGCCGCGTGCTTCCGCCTGGTCAGGTTCTCCGCGCCGTGCCGCCGCATCGGCCTGCTGCGCGCACGCCATCCCCGCCAGCCCGACAATCGCGCAGGCGCCACCGACCAGATTCGTCAAGCGATTCATCACTGTACTCCTCGGACAAGACACACCATTCAATGATTGGACTTCGCCGCCTCTTCCAACTCACGCGAACGATCAATGCCCTCTTCCGCGGCTCGACCAAACGCCGCCGGATGCAAGAGCTTGCCGACCTCGCGCCCCTGCTTCCATTCCTCCACCGGGATCCGGTGCTCATTCGCAAACGCGTCCTGACGAACACCGGTCACCATCCAAGACACCTTCGCACCGGGCACGCCCCCCGCAATCTCAAACACGCCGTCACGAATCTCCGAGGCAACAAACAAGTTCGGCATGGCGGCGCCAATCGGCGTCAACTGATACCGAAAATCGCGATTGAGCGCCTGGAAATAATCCGGCATCTGCACCACCGCGCGCCCACTCGCATCGAGCACGGCGTTCCCGTTGTAAATGTTCATCATCTCAGGCGATTCGACGAACGAGTGATACAGGAACTTGTTGTAGGGGTCGAGCGGATGATCGATTTTGAACGACCCCGCGCCCTTGCTCAGCGTGCCGGTGACATGCGCATTGCCGGCGAAGTAGCCCGCGTAGCGCGTGCCCGTCCCTCCTCCATCAACGCCGTACACACTTGCAGCAAACCCCGACCCTCCAGACGACGCGACCCCGTACACACCGTAGTACGTGTTCGTACCCGTGCCGTAGCACAGCCCCTCAACACCGCGGTACCCACCCTTGCCCGACACACCAATGCCGTAGTAGTCCGCATCGTCGTTCACGCCAAAGATGGCCGGCGTGTCATTCTGTCCGACCGCGCTCTGCCTGGCCACGATCGCGTACGCATCACCAGACCCGCTCTCTGATTCCGTGATGTCGATCCCTTTGTTGCCCCGGCCGATCGAAATGTTCGTACCTGGCTGCGACCCGTTAAAGAGTGCGCCTGCGCCGCTGGCGTTGCTCGCATTGAATGCAGTGCCACCGCTCGTCGTTGAATGCACACCAAACCCGTTGCCAGCGTGCGAGCCCCATACACCAATCCCAAAGTTGCTTGTCCCGAGGTTGCTCCCTCGCACACCGACCGAACCGCCCCCTGCATCTGAGGTCGCCTCGCCCAAGATCCCGTTCGAAAGAAAATTCGTCGAACCCGTGCGACCGTGTACCGAAGCGGTCGCACTCGGATTGGTCGCCAACACCGACAAGCCATGACCTGTGCCGGCGTAGGTGCCCTGATATGGAAGCTCGATCGCATCAGCACGAAGCGCGTAAGGCGTTGGCGCCACCTGCTGTCGAGGCGTCAGGATATTCCCGTCAACCTCGATCTCGAGCCACCGTTCGCCGCCGTCAAAGAGCGCCACACTGGTCGGCAGCGCTTCCGTGAACACGCCATTCGTCACTTGCACGAATCCCTGCAGTGAAATCATTGGCGTGCCACCCACTGGCACATTGAACAGCCGAAACGTCATGTTGAATACGCCGTTCGCGGGCAATCCCCCACTACGAAGGCGACCCTGGTACGTGAAGTACTGGCCCATGCGCGCCTCGGGCGCTGCTTCAAGACGCCCTTCCTCTGCGCTCTGCGCCCTGGTCCCCGATGGCACGCACAACAACACACACAGCGCGCTCGCCGCGCCAACGCCGCACACAAATCGCCTACCCATGGCCATGCTCCTTCTGGCTGGTGCCTCCACGACCAATGGCGCACCCCCAGCCCAAGGTAAGGCCAGAGCCAACTAACGCGAAGCACGAAGCCCTCAGATTGGCCTAGTGACCGAGCTTATGGGCCACTTCTAGCTCCCGCGAGCGGTCAATACCCTCTTCCTCCGCCCGGCCAAACGCCGCCGGATGCAAGAGCCTGCCCCGTTCGTCTCCCCGCTTTTCTTGCTCGACTCGGGCCCGATGCTCAATGGCATACGCATCCTGGCGAACCCCTGTCACCTGCCAGGACACCTTCGCGCCTGGCACGCCGCCGGCAATCGAGAACACCCCGTTCTGAATCTCGCTGGCGACATACAAGTTCGGCATCGACGCACCGATCGCCGTCAATTGATACTGAAAATCGCGATTCAGTGCCTCGAAATAGGTAGGCATGGCAACACGCGCCTGCCCTTGCGCATTCAGCACGGCCGTACCGTTGTAGATGTTCATCATGTCGGGCGATTCGACAGCCGAGTGCGTCAGAGTCTTGTTGTAGGGATCGAGCGGGTGATCGATCCTGATAGAACTGAGCGCGTTGTCAAACGTGCCGGTGACTCTACAGTTGCCCACGAAATAGCCGGCCCAAAGCGTGCCGGCGCCACTTGCAATGCCAAAGACGCCGTGGGCGGTCCCGCCACTTCCGGCCTGTGCTTGACCGTACACGCCGAAGTAATCGTTGGCGCCAGTGCCAATCGCCTGCCCGCGCACGCCGATCCAGCCGCCCTCACCAAGGACGCCAACACCGTAGTAGTCGGTGTCCGTGTTAATACCCCAAACCGCCTTGGAATCATCCGGCCCGAATGCGCGCATAACGGCCCGAATCGCCGCAGAATCCGAGCTCGCGACATCCCTTTCGTCAAGATAAAGCCCATCAGCACCCGTGCCATTGACGTGACCGCCGATGTTGATCGTTGTGCCAAGCTGCGTTCCAGAGAACAGCGCGGCATCACTCGTATCATTCGACGCGAAAATCGCCGTACCGCCCACGGTTGATCCATGGACCCCGTAGCCACTCCCTGCATGGGATCCCCACACACCCGCGCCGCAAATGCCCGTCCCATTGTTGATCCCGCGCAGCGCTGCAGACCCACACCCGGCATTGGTTGACGTCAATTCACCAACGATGGCATTCGCCGAATCGCTCTGCGAACCTGAGATGCCCCAGATCGCCGGATCCGTGCCCGTCGTGCCTTGACGCTGGCCGACCATCGCGATGCCGAAATTGGTCAACCCTGCCACGCCAATCTCATCATTGCTCGTTCCCAGAACGCCTGCGTTGTAGTCGCCGAGATAGGCAACCGTGCCGTGAGGGGCGTTGCTGAACACCGCCGCAGCCCCAAGGTCAGTCAGCGTCGTGCATGTAAAGAACGAGCCCAGCCGACTCTCAACCACCGGCCACTGCAACGAATCCGCCTTCAACGCCTTCGGCGCTGGTGTCAACTCTTGCCGAGTTGCCAGCGTGGTGCCGTTGACCTGAATCTCGACCCATCGGGGTGACCCGTCATATGTTGATGCATCCAGGAAGAAGGGAAATGTAAAAACACCGTCCGTCACTGGCCAACCGCCTGCGAACGTGGTCGCGCCGAGCACACCACCAACCGCCGCGTCGTACTCGGCCAATGAAATCGAGTATGTGCCGTTCGCAGGAAGTCCGCCGTCGCGCAGGCGACCCTGGTACGTCACCGGGCCGATGAGCCCGCGCGCCGCAGGATCAACCACAGCCCCAGATGCGTCGCGCACCGTGACGTGCTCAGGAATCGTGGTCGCCGGCTGCAACGCCGCGCTGGCTTGGTCCCCACGCCGCGGCAGCTCAAGCGTTACACCGTTTGTCGATCCATGAGACGCCGGCGCCCCACGCTGTGCCTTCGCGTCAACACCCCAAACGCCCAACCCAAGCGCGCATGCCAAGACAACTTGAACTCGCAATTGCATGTCTTGCTCCCTCTACTGAATCCAACGTCATGAGCGGTTGGTTCGAATCTAAGAGAGAGACCCCCTCACACAAAGCTTCGATTACGCAAAAAACAACAGAACGGCCAGCTTTCGCCATGCCGCTCTGGAGGAAGAGAGGTCTGATGTCGCAAACGCGCTTCCGCACGCTTGCGTTCGAATCAGAACGGCCCAGCTTTCGCTGAATCGTTCTGGAGGAAGAGAGAACTCGCCAGTCACCCCATTCCTGTGCTCCTGGGGTCGCGACGAGTAACAGAGCCTCTCAGACTTAACCGAGCGGCTCCGGAGGAAGAGAGTCTGTGAAGCCTCCGGGCTTCGAAACAGAGCAATCAGCTTTCGCCAACCGCTCTGGAGGAAGAGAGGTCTTGTCGATCCGCCGACACCCATCAAGGCGCCGACAAATCAGGAATCCCAGCACCGGCCCGCAAAAGGCCAATCCGGACACGCGACGCGAAAACGCAAATCGCCCTGCGTCGCCAGCTTGTTTTCTCTCTCGAAGTTCCGCGGCTGTGCCCGCAGAGCTCCCCAGTCCTCTGTGCAGCGATAATGTACGACCTCCAAATCAAAAGTCCAGTGGAATTTTCCCCGGTTTCCGCCGCTTTCTGCCCCCTGTGAACAATCTGACAGACCCCTTTTCTGGGACCTCGAAACCGTTATCCTGGAGGCTGCTGCGAGGCTCAACCCCACCCCTCGTGGGCCATCGCCCGGGATCCCTGTCCATGCCCCAAGATCTTGCACCGAACGAAACCCGTTCAAATGCTGCTCCGCCCGGCCTGGGTTCCGGGTTCGTCCATCTCCACCTCCATTCCGAGTACTCCCTGCTCGATGGCGGCAACCGCCTCGACCGCCTCGTCAACCGTGTCAAAGCCCTTGGCATGGACGCCGTCGCCGTCACGGACCATGGCAATCTCTTCGGTGCCCTCTCCTTCTTCGAGACCGCCCGCGCCGCTGGCGTCAAACCCATCCTGGGCTGCGAGGCATACGTCGCCCCTGGCGACCGCCACGACCGCACGTTCACGGGCGTCGCCGATGGCGGCCACCACCTCGTCCTCCTCGCCGAAAACAACACCGGCTGGCGCAACCTCATGCGCCTTGCCTCCGAGGCCTATCTCACTGGCTTCTACTACAAGCCCCGCATGGATCGCGCGCTCCTCGAAGAGTGCTCCGAGGGCCTCATCGCCATCAATGGCCACCTGGGCTCAGAACTGGCACATCACCTCGTCGAATTCGAGAAGACCAAAGATCAAGCGCACTGGAAACGCGCCGTCGAAGTCTGCGAATGGCACCGCTCAACCTTCGCCGACGGCCCCACAGGCCCGCGCTTCTACGTCGAACTCCAACACCACATCCCCGAACAGAACATCATCAACCCCCATCTCATTCGCATCGCGCGCGAGCTCGACCTCCCCATCGTCTGCGACAACGACTCACACTTCCTGAACGCCAACGAATACGACGCCCACGACACCCTCATCTGCATCTCCACCGGCAAACAGAAATCCGATCCCAATCGCATGCACTACCCGCACGCGCTCTACGTCAAGAGCCCGCAGGAGATGCGCGCGATCTTCGATGGTCCCGAAGCCGACGCGCTCTACAGCCAACCCGCCGACTGGCTTGGCTCGGGCGGCAAAATGGGCGACTCCATCGGCTGCGTTGCCTGCGACAACACACTCCGCATCGCCCACCGCTGCAATGCAAACATCGAGTTTGGAAGCCACGCGCCGCTCGTCAGTGTCAAACGCCCCGGCACCACAATTCCATACGCCAACGAAGCCGATCGCACCGCGTGGTTCAAGCGCGTGTGCGCGGCATACGACGTCCAACCATTCGACCCCAGCGCCACATCTGAGTCCGCAGAAGCCCTCAAGGTCGAGTGCGATCTCGCCCTCCGCGAACTGTGCGAAGCTGGCCTCATCTGGCGCTATGGACACGCCGGTATCACCGACGACGTGCGCGCTCGCCTTGAACGCGAAGTCTCCATCCTTGCCGAAAAAGGAATCTCACCGTACTTCTTGATCGTTTGGGATTTCGTCAACTGGGCGCGCCAGCGCGGCATCCCGGCGCTCGCACGTGGCTCGGGCGTTGGCACCATGGTCGGCTACGTCCTGGGCCTCTCCAACGCATGCCCCGTCCGCTATGGCCTGCTCTTCGAGCGCTTCACCGATCCTGATCGCGCCGAATACCCCGATATCGATATCGACCTGTGCCAAAACGGCCGCGCCGATGTCATCAACTACGTCCGCGAGAAATACGGCCACGTCGCGCAGATCATCACCTTCGGCACCCTCAAGGCCCGCGCCGCCATCCGCGACATGGGCCGCGTCTTCGGCACACCCTTGGGCGTCGTCGACAAGCTCGCCAAACTTGTCCCCGAGCATCCCAAGATGACCTTCAATCGCGCCCTCGAGCAGGAGCCACTGCTCAAAGGCTGCTACGAAGGCGACGACAAATCACTCAAGCAAGTCTTTGGCGACGCCCCGCCACCGGCAGGTGACATCAAGCGCATCATCGACACAGGCAAAGTCCTCGAAGGCCAGGCGCGCCACGCCGGCGTCCACGCTGCGGGCGTCATCGTCGCCACGCGCCCACTTCACGAAGTCGTACCGCTCTATAAGCCTCCGGGCTCCGATGGTGGTGATGTTGTCACACAATGGGATGGCCCCGGCTGCGAACGCGTTGGACTGCTCAAGATGGACTTCCTTGGGCTCCGCACACTCTCCACCATCGAACGCGCCAAGAAGCTCATTCGCGAAACACTCAATACCGAAGAGATCTGG
>JAGQOH010000016.1 GCA_020427635.1 Phycisphaerales bacterium | reverse complement strand
GACGAAATGTTGTACACGCACCGCGTCAGATTCCCCGCCGGCGCCGCCCCAAGCTCCAGCGTCGCCTCGATCGCCTTGGGCATCATCATGAAGGGGATCCGCGTGTCCGGACGCACAAAGCACTTGTACGCCCGCCCCGATGCTGCAGCATGCACCATCTCCGGGCCATAGTCACTCGTCCCACCAGATGGCAGCGTGTCCGGGCTGATCAACCCCGGATACCGCACGCACCGAAAGTCCAACAACCCCGCCACCGCATCCTGCGCCAGCTGCCGATAGTGTCGCGCGTAATACCGCCCCAAATGCTCGCACGCCAGCTTGTTGCACCCATACATCGTCGTGGGCTCGAGGAACTGGTCCTCCGCCACCGCCCCCGCCGCGCGCTTCGTCTTCAAGTCCGGCATCCCGTACACCGCAATCGACGATGGATAAATGAACTTCACCACCTGCCCGTGCGACCGCGCCTGCTCATGCGCCAGCCGCAGCAGGTTGATCGTTCCATCCACATTCACCGCGTGTGCGGTCTCGGGAACAAACTCCGATCGCGTACTCAACAACGCCGCAAGGTGATAGATCTCCGTGATCTCATACCGCGCCATCATCCGCCCGAGCAGCGCCGCATCGCAGATATCCCCGACAAACGTCTCCCGGCAGCAACTCTGCAGCTCCGCGGGCAACTCCCGAATATCCACCGCGACGATCTGCTCATACCCCTGCGCATGCAACGCCTTGATCAGGCCATGCCCGACCTCGCCACCCGCGCCGGTAATAAGCACACCCGAAGACCGCCTCGCCCCGCCCGCGGCAAGGTCTGGAACATCTGGATTGCAATTGATGTATGTGTTCACCCAACCATCATATCCGCAAGCATCGTTCGCCAGTCTGTGACACCCGGCCAGCCCCGACCGCGAGGGAGGGGGTTGTTCTTCCTGCGAGCCCCCAGCACAAGCGACGGGGTTCGCGAAACCGCCGCCGCAAAGATCAGCCACAAGCAGTCGGCCTCCTTGGCTGACAAGAGTCTTCTCTGTGATCTCTGTGTGCTCTGTGGTTGAATCCGGCCTACCGCAGCTTCAAACTCGCAAGCGCGATCCCCGCCGAGACGATCGTCAGGATCCAGAACCGCACCACGATGCTCTGTTCGGGCCACCCGAGAATGTGCAGGTGATGGTGATACGGAGCGCACCGAAAGAATCGCTTGCCGCCTGTCTTTCGGAAATACCCCACCTGGATCACGACGCTCAAGATCTCCCAGATGTAGATCGCGCACATGATCACAAGCACATACTCCATCCGGATGACCACCGCGATGTAGCCGATCAGCCCGCCGATGCACAAACTTCCGGTATCGCCCATGAACACATGCGCCGGCGAACAGTTCCACCACAAGAACCCAAGCGTCGCCCCGCCCAGCGCCCCTGCCACCACCGCCAGTTCCTTCGCGCCAGGCACATACGGCACCAGCAACTGCCGCGCCGCAGGCTCCGCCCCAACCACCAAACACAACACCACAAGCCCAATCCCAATCACCGCCGCGATCCCCGTCGCCAGCCCATCCATCCCATCCGTGATGTTCACCGCGTTCGACATCCCCGCCATGAACAACGTCATGAACAGCGTGTACGCAATCGGGCTCAGGTAGATCAGCCCCGGGCTCACCCCCGCCGCTGGATTCGCATACGTCTTCTGGAACGGCAGATTCACCGCGTGCGCCAATGACAGCGCCCCATCCTCCGCCACGCCCACTGCGCCCGCCTGATATGCAAACACACCGACAATCACGCCGATGCCCAACTGAAAGACCAGCTTCTCCCAACTCCGCAATCCCTGCCTCGATTGCCCAGGCCGCGACGACGCCGTGAGTTTCAACCAGTCATCCGCGCCGCCCACGCCCGCGTGCCAGATCAGGACCGCCAGCGCCAGCTTCACATAGTCATTGCCCAGATCCGCGAACAACAGAATCGACGCCAGCATCGCCCCGCCGATGAGCATCCCGCCCATCGTGGGTGTGTTGGCCTTCCCCTTCATCTTGTCGTTGATCTCAGCGTGATCAAACTCAGGTCGATCACCAATCTTCTGCCGCTTGAGCCACCGAATCACTTTGGGCCCAAACACCACCACACTCAAAAAGCTCATCAACCCCGAGCAGAACACCCGGAAGTTCAGCTGATCAAACACCATGAAATAGCGGTACAGCCCGTGCGCCGTCAGCCAATCACTCAACATCTCAATGATGTTGTAGATCAACTGGAAACCTCCGACGGCGCATGCCGCGCACGCTCAATCCGCGCCTTCCGCTCCAGCGCCGCCACGATCTGCTCCATCCGAACCCGACGCGACCCCTTCAACAGCAGCGCATCCCCCGGCTCCAATCGCTCGGCAATCAAATCCGCCTGCTTCCGATCAAGCTCCGAATGAATCATCAGCCTTGTATCCGGCAATCCCTCACCCACCCGATCCGCCACGAACAGCGCCATGGGCCCCACCGTGATCAACATGTCGAGCCCAAGCCCGCCTGGCCCAAAACACCGCAGCACCACCTCGCCCAACTCCACATGCGCCGGCGCGCCATCCGCGCCCAGCTCCAGCATGTCGCCGATCGCCACGATCCTCCGCTTCGCCCCACTGCTCAGCGCCGCAAACGTCTCGACCGCCGCCGCCGCACTCTCCGGACTCGCGTTGTACGCATCATTCAAGACATCCACGCCCGCGATCGTCCGCCGCTCCAACCGCCCCGGCTCAATACGCGTCTGCAACAACCCGCGCGCCGCATCTTGGTCACTCACACCCATCGCCCGAGCAACTGCCACCGCCGCCAGTCCGTTCAACGCATTGTGCTCGCCAAGCATGGGCAACTGAAACTCAACATCGCTCCCGACGATCCCAAACCGCACCCCACGCTCATCCTGCTCAACTCGGCTCAACACCAGATCCGCATCCCGCCCGCGCCCGAACCGCACCACATTCGGCGCCGTCGCCAAATGCAATTCCAAACTCCGACAATCGCTCGGCGCCACCGCCGTCCCACCCGGACGCACCATCGAAAGCAGATTCGCCTTCTCGCGCACAAGCGCCGAGCGCCCGCCAAACGCCCCGATGTGCGCACGCCCAATGTTCGTGATCACCGCGATGTCCGGCTCAATCATCCGCGCAAGCTCTTCGATCTCACCCGGCGCATTCGTCCCAACCTCGCACACCAAGAACCGATCGTTGGGCGACGCCCCCAACACCGTCAGCGGCACACCAATGTCATTGTTGAAACTCTTCTCACTCGCATGCCCATGCATCACCGAACCCAACGCCGCCGCAATCATCCGCACCGTGGTCGTCTTCCCGTTCGACCCCGTCACCGCAATCACCGTCGTGTTGTCCAACTCGCGCCGATATGCGCGCGCCAAACTCCCAAGTGCCGCCCGCGTGCTCGCCACCAACAACACACACAGCCCCTCATATCCCTCCACCAACGACCCGCTCACCACATCGCGATCTTCCACGATCATCACACGCGCGCCCGCCGCCGCCGCCTGATCGAGAAAATCATGCCCATCGAACTGCTCGCCGCGCAACGCCAAGAACGCCCGCCCCGGCTCAATCGCGCGCGAGTCCGTACTCAACCCAACCACCGCGCCCGGACTCGTCCGCCGCGGCCGCGCAAGCCACGTCCCACGCGTCACTCGTCGCAAGTTGTCCAACGACCAAAAACTCATCGCGCTTCAACTTCCTCTCGCTCCCTCTCCCTCGGGGAGAAGGTGGCTCCCGACCTGTCGTTTGACGTGCAAGCGGACCGTGCGCCCCGCCGCGTCAGCGCCGTCCCCGAAACATCCCGATCATCAAACACAATCCGGTGCGTCCCACCCCGCCCGTCGCTCAACTCCTGATACGTCTCGTGCCCCTTCCCCGCAATCACAACAACATCACCCGCACGCGCCTCCGCAATCGCACGCTCAATCGCTTCGCGTCGATCCGCCGCAACAAACGCCTCGCCTCGCTGCTTCGCCGGCACGCCCGCAAGCACTTCTTCAATGATCGCCATTGGCTGCTCACGCCGCGGGTTGTCACTCGTCACATACAGCCAGTCCCCCCACCGCGCCGCCGCCGCCCCCATCCGAGGCCGCTTTGTCCGATCCCGATCTCCGCCGCATCCAAACACCACATGCAACTTCGCATCCGGCGCCATCGCCCCGCGCACCGCGCTCAACACATGCTCGAGCGCATCATCCGTATGTGCATAGTCCACGAACACATGCACATCGCCGCGCCTCACGCGCTCCAACCGCCCCGCCGGCATCTTCAACCGTTCCAACCCCCACGCAATCCGCTCGGGCGTCACCCCCGCATCAAACGCCGCCGCCACCGCATACAACGCATTCGCCAGGTTGTATTCCCCAATCACCGGCACACGCGCCTCAATCGCACCCCACGGCCCCTCGAACCGCGCATGCACCCCCTCCAACGTCGCCTTCTCCAGCGCAAACACCCGCGCCGTTTCTTGCTCCCTCGCCCCGCCTGCGGGGAGAGGGTGGCACGCCGAAGGCGTGACGGGTGAGGGGCCGAATGCCGTGGTCTGAGTCTTCGAAGGCCACGTCCCTGCTCCCCCTCCCTCGGGGAGGGGGTCGGGGGGAGGGGCATGGAAACACTTCAACACCCGCGCACCACATCCCTCCAACATCTTCACACGCGCACCATCCGCACCATTCACGATCGCAAGACCATCACTCGGCAATTGCGCAAACAGCTTCGCCTTCGCCGCCGCATACGCCTCCATAGTCCCGTGATAGTCTTGATGATCACCCGTCAGGTTCGTAAAGATCGCCGCCCTGAAGCGCAACCCCGCAACCCGATCCTGATCCAGCGCATGGCTCGACACCTCCATCGCCGCCGCTGCGCACCCATGCTGCACCATCCGCCCAAACAAACCGCTCAATTCCGGCGCCCCTGGCGTCGTCAACTTCGCCGCCTCACTCACGCGCCCATCATCCACCCGCACCGTCCCGACGAGCCCACACGTCTTGCCGCCCGCGCGCATCAACTGCTGCACAAACTCCACCACCGTCGACTTCCCGTTCGTCCCCGTCACGCCAACCAAGTGCAGCACACGCGTCGGCTCGCCCGCGCACCGCTCCGCCATCAACGCCCCATCACGCGCGGCATCCTTCGACACCACACACCCAACACCCCTCGGCACGCACTTCTCCCCCTCCGCATCCGTCAACACCGCGCTCGCCCCGCGCGACACCACATCCGCAATGAACGCCCGCCCATCCGTCTTCCGCCCCGCGCGCGCAATGAACAACGCCCCGGGCCCCGCCGCCCGGCTGTCCTCCACCACACAACTCACCTCAAGCGACGCCGCCTCCGCCGAGTCGCGAACCCGCACATCCAACCCGCTCGTCAACTCGCCAAGACGCATCGGTCCCTCCCTGGACCACCCGGGCCATAACCACACCCCGCCGCCCCCTCCATGGAGCAGCCCGCCATCGGCGCTTCCCCCCATGGTATCGGCACACCCGCCGCGCCTCCCGGAACGCTCATCCGGGTGGCCCGACTTGCTTGCCAAGTCGGGTTTGTTGTCTTGCTCCCTCGCCCCGCTTGCGGGGAGAGGGTGGCGCTTCGCCGGGTGAGGGGCTCCTTCTCCGGGTGCCGTGGCCTGAGTCCGCGAAGGCCACGCTCTCCCTCCGGGTGCCCGGGCTTGCTCGTCAAGCCCGGTCTGCAAATCCCGCGCATCCTGCAACACCCCGCAGCCCCGACCGCAAGGGAGGGGGTTGCCTTTCTCCCTCTCCCTGCGCCTCGCGGGGAGAGGGTGGTCGCGCAGCGACCGGGTGAGGGGCCACTCTCCGTCTTCTTCTCCCACATAATTCTTCTCTCTGTGCTCTCTGTGTCCTCTGTGGTTGAATTCCTCACTCCAACACCAACATCGCATCCCCATACGAATAGAACCGATACCCCGCCCGCACCGCCTCCGCATAGATCTCCCGCACACGCTCAACCCCCGCCGGAAACAACGCCCCCACCAGCGCCATCAACGTCGACCTCGGCAAATGAAAATTCGTCAACAACGCATCTGTCCACGTGAAGTCAAACCCCGGCTGAATGAACAAACGTGTCTCGCCTTCCTGATCCCCGCGCGCATCAACTTCAACACTCTCCAAACACCGCACACTCGTCGTCCCCACGATCAACCGCTTCTTCCCCGCCGCCTTCGCCGCGCGCAATGCATCCAGCGTCCCGCCCGACACCCAATACTTCTCCGCATGCATGTCATGCGCCTCCACCGTGTCCGTCTCGATCGGCTTGAACGTCCCAACCCCAACCTCCAACACCACATCATGCACACCAACGCCGCGCGATTCGATCCGCCCCAACAACGCCTCCGTAAAGTGCAACCCCGCCGTCGGCGCGGCAACAGAGGCGCTCCCGGCCATCTCGGCAGCCTCGGCAAACAACGTCTGATACCAGCGCCGATCACACGCATCATCCTGCGCATCACCACGCTGCGCGCGCGCACGCAAGATGTACGGCGGCAAGGGCGTCGCCCCAATCCCCGCCAACACCGTGCGCGCGCTCACATCCCCTTCGCCCCAAACCCGCACGCGCCACTCACCTTCGATCTGCTCGATCAGTTCCAACTGCCATGCGCTCTTGTGCGCATTTTCGCGCCCCGCGCGCGCATCAATCAGGTCGATCCGCTGCCCCGCGCGCAACTTCCCGTTCGACTTCAGCAGCACCCTCCACTCGCCCGGCGCATGTTCCACGTGGAACAAACCATCCACTTTGCCGCTCGAATCCGCGCGCACGCCCGCGATCCGCGCGGGCACCACGCGCGTCACATTCCGCGCCATCACATCGCCCGGGTCCAAGTACCGATCCAACGCCGCCACGGTCACATGCTCGATCCGCGTCGGATCAGACCGCGAGCAGACCAACATGCGCGCGCTGTCCCGCGGCTCGGCGGGACGCGTCGCGATCAGCTCGGGCGGCAGGTCATAGTCCAACTCGCTCGTGCGCACCAGCATCCTTTCCCAGTCGGCACAACCGGCAATGTCGCGCAGCGCGACACGCAGCAATGGTGATCTTATCGGTACGTGCGCAGGTCACCTGCCGCGAACGCTGGCGGCAGGCCAGGGCGCGGTCAGACTTGGTTGGTGCGTGTTGATTTGCAGAGATGCTGGGTGCCGCCATGGGCGGCGTGCTGCGAGCGTGGACCATTCGTCCGCGGCGCATGTCACACGCCCTTCGATGGGTCGCGCGCGGCGGAGCGGCCAGCGCATCCGCGCTCGGTGCGCGGCTTCGATCAGTTCGAGCCGACGGCCAAGCCGAACACATGCGCCGATGATCAGGTTGATGCGTGCGTGCCGCGGCTGATGCCCAAGCTGGGCGAAGTGCTGCCGATCAAGCGGCGCAGCGCGGCGCATATGACACAGCCCGTGATGCACTACCAGGTGTTCACGGGTGTTGGCAAGGCGATGGATCTCTACGCCTGAGCTAGCCGCACTTCGTGCCGGGTTTGGTCTTCAGGATGAGCGCGGCGTCCTCGGCGGTCATGGTGCCCTCGGCGACGTACGCGGCGATTTCGCGGCGTGTGCGCTCGGTCTCGCGGGCATGCCGCAATCCGCCGATGACAGCGACGAGCCCGATGAGCAGGCCGCCGCCGAGCGCCATGAAGCCCATCAGGAGCCCCGCAGTTTCGGCGGGGTCTTGAGCGAGTTTGTGGATGAACTCTTCCATGGTGTGTTTCCTCTCACGCTTTGCGGATGCACTTGCCCGGCGCCTGCACGGTCAGCAAACGCTCGGCGTCGTCCGGCGCGATCGTTCCTTCCGCAACGTATGCCGCCACTTCGCGGCGCGTGCGTTCGCGCTCTTTGATGTTGCCTGTGCGGCAGGCGATGGCGAACAGCGCGATCACGAGCCCGCTTGGAATCGCCAGGATCGGGATCAGGAGTTCGGGTTCTTTGGCGATGGCTTGAATGATGGGTTCCATGGATCAGTCCTTGTCGGGGTTGGCGGCGATCATGAGGCGCTCGCCCTGCTCGGGCGTCATGGACCCCTCGGCGATGTATGCGGCGATCTCGCGGCGGGAACGCTCCCGCAAGCGCGTATTGATGATGGAGCTGGCGGTGCCGGAGAGGATCGCGACGACGCCCACGCTGCCCATGATGACCCAAAACGCGTTGGCGGTCACAAACTGACCAAATTCGGATGCGAGTAGTTCCATCGGCAACACCCTCCCGGTCCCGGCGATACAGCACGGGCCCACACTTCATTGGGAGCCCGCCCGGACCATTTTCGCACCCTGGTGGGGATTGGCCAACCCCCGCGGCGAGAATTCCGCACTCCCCGCAGGTCCGCCCGGGCTGTTATCTTCTTCCGGCCGTCAGGGGGGCCCATGCGACTCGAACCGCTGCTGAAGCCTGAACTTGTGCTGGTGCTGGAAGGCCTGTCCGACAAGGAGTCGGTGTTGCACGCACTGGCGAATGCGGCGTTGGGCTCGCTCAACGGCGTGGACCAGACCGCCCTTGAGCGCGAGCTGGCGGAGCGTGAGCGTCGTTATCCGACGAGCACGCCGGACGGGGTGGCCTTTCCGCACGCGATGCTTCCTGGGATTCAGAACACGGTGGTGGTGGCGGCGCTGCTTCGGCCTGGGGTGAGCTTCGGTGTGGAGTCGCATCCGGCGGCGGACATCGTGTTCGGCACGTTCGGGTGCTCAGAGAAGCCGTTTGGGCATGTGCGTCTGCTGGCGCGACTTGCTCGCATCGCGCGTGGTCCCGGGGCCCTTGATCGACTGCGGGCGGTCGGCGACGGCGCGGCGCTTTTCAAGCAACTTGTCGATGAGGACCGGTTGCATGGCTGAGGCGGCAACACCCGCCCCCGAGCCAGTGGCCAACGTCGGCTCGCCCAAGCGCGTGCTGATGGTGCTGATCGTGGGCAATGCAGGATTGTTGGATGACATCCTGACGGGGCTGCTCGATATGGGCGCGCCTGGGACGGTTGTCGAGGCGCGCGGGCTGATGTCGTTGTTGCGCGAGGAGATGCCGATTTTCTCTGGTCTTGCGGCGATGCTGCCTGAGACGAGCGGCAGCCGGGTGGTGCTGTCGTTCACGACATCGGACGTTGTGGAGCAGGTGTTTGTGTTCCTGACCAACGAGATCGAGCAGAAGAATCGTCCGATCGCGTTCACGCTGCCGGTCGACGCGGTGCTTGGGGACCAGTCTGAGGCGAGCCCGGCGGCGGCGGAGCCAGGGCCGGGCGGCGGGTAAACTCGCGCACGACACGGACTCGTCGAGGGCGCGCGATTAACGTATTCCTAGCCATTCTGATTGTGACGGCGATGGGGCTGCTGGCGACGGCGCCTTTTGCTTATCGATGGCGGCGTAACAAGCCCATGGCGGCGCTCATTTCGGGCGGCTGGTTGGCGATGATCGGTGGGCTGCTGCTTGGCCCGTCGGGGTTCGATGTGGTGACGCGCCCGACGCTGCTGCAAACATTCCCGCTGCTCGAGGCGGGGATGGGCTGGATTGGGCTGATGGTGGGTTTGCAGTTGCGTCGGGAGGTGCTGAAGGCGCTGCCCAATACGCTGCGCAAGCTGGTTGGTGTTGACACATTGATGAGTGCGGTGGTGTTTGGTGGCGCGGCCATTGGGCTGTTGAGTTGGTGTTGGCGCGGCCGATCCAACGCGCCGGTGGTCGAGGGCACGATCGTGCTGATCGCGGCGGCGGTTGGTTGGGCGATGGAGACGCGATCGCTGCGCGGCGAGGGCGCGGCGGAAGAGCGTTTGGCGGTGTTGGTGCGCGCGGGTGGTTCCTTGGCAAGCGTGGTGGCGATCGTGGTATTTGCCATCGGGATTATGCATGCGAATCATCCGATCGCGCTGGGCGGGCGAGCGTGGCCCGCGCTGGTGATTGCGCCTGCGATGTGCGCGGCGCTGGCGGTTTTCATGGGTGTTGCGGGGCGTTACATGCTCACGCTTGCGGGCAAGCAGACGGAGTATCAGCTTGCGGTATTCATTGGCGTGGTGGCGTTTGTCGCGGGCATTGCAACGGAGCTCGAGACACCGTCGCTTTTTGCGGCGCTGCTGACGGGCGCGGTGATGGCGAATCTGAAGGGTGTTGACCTGCGGCGTTTTGAGCGGTTCATTCTTGGCGCTGAGCATGCGCTGGCGGTGATCTTTGCGATTGTAGCGGGTGTGTTGCTCGACCCGGTGATCGGGTGGGGTGGCTTGATTGCGGCGCTGAGTCTTGTTGCGCTGCGACTGATCGGCAAACCCATGATGATGCGTGGTGCCCTGCGTTCGCAACGGGCCCGACATGATCCGCCTGGCAAGGGCGAGTTGCCAGCGCGGTCGCGGCTGTACGCGGGAGCGGCGCGGCAAAGCCCGATCGCGACGGTGATGCTTGTCAGTCTGGTGCTTGCGCATCCGACGGAAGCGTCTCAGGAACTCCTGACGATCGTGGCGCTCACGGGGCTGTTGTGCGAGGTCTTGACGATTGCGCGGCGGACGCCCGCACCGAAAGCAACGGCGCCGGAGACTGCGGCGAACGCTGCGGCGCCTGAGCAGGAGGGCGCGGCGTCATGAAGGCATTGCGCATCGTGCTGACGATTCTGGCGCTCGTCGGGTTTGCGCTTCTGGCGCGTCTGCTGACCGGCAAGGGCGAGGCGGCCCCGGCGCGAGACGGCGCGATCTTCCATTACGAGCAAGGTGTGCGCGAGACGGTGACGGGACTGGGGCTGATGCTGCTCGGCGCGTGGCTCACAGGCAAGCTTGCGCAGCTGGCGAAGCTGAGCAAGATCACGGGATACATCCTGTTCGGCATCGTGATTGGTCCACACTTCTTTGCTGCACTGAACCTGGATTTCGCGGTGATTGGGAAGGATGAGCTGCGCTATCTGAAGCTTGCGAACAACCTGGCGATTGCACTGATTGCACTCTCGGCGGGCGGTGAGATTGATCTGCGGTTCGTGCGTCAATCGCTCAAGATGATCGGTTGCATTGTTGGAAGCCAGGTGGTTGTGGTCGTGGGGCTTGTTGGTGGCGCGATGGTCGCGGTGTTCCATTTCATGCCCGAGTTGGGTGTGGCGCCGGGGCATGCGATCGCGATCGCGATTGTCGTGGCGGTGATTGCGACGGCGAGTAGCCCGGCGGTGGTGATCGCGTTGGTTGAGGAGGTGCGGGCGAGGGGGGCGTTTACGCAGGCGGTGCTCACGGTCACGGTGTGCAAGGACCTGATTCTGGTGGTGCTGTTTGCGATTGCCATGGCGGTGGCGGGCGCGATGCTGGGTGTTGATACGGGAGGGGAGCATTCGCTTGCGGCGCATCTTGTGATGCACCTTGGTGGGTCGCTTGCGATTGGGGCGGTGTTTGGGCTTGCGTTGGCGGCGTATGTGCACTTCATCGGTGCGCATTTGGCGCTGGTGCTGATCGGGGCGAGCTTTGGGTTGGCGTTGATTGGCGCGCGGCTCAATCTGGAGCCATTGCTTGCGGCGTTGGCGGCGGGCGTGTTGATGCGGAATGTGTATCCATCGCAGACGGCGCCGTTGTTTGAGACGGTGCGGGAACTGAGCGTGCCGGTGTATGCGGTGTTCTTTGCGGTGGCGGGTTGCAAGACGGACCCGGTGGCGTTTGCGACGGTGTGGCCAGCGGTCGCGGCGTTGGTAATCGTGCGTGGGCTGGCGGTGGTGCTTGGGACGTGGGCGGGGGCGAAGGTGGCGCGGGTGGACGCGGTGACGCAGCGCTGGGGGTGGACGGCGTTCATTTCGCAGGCGGGGGTTTCTCTGGCGCTGGCGTACTTGCTGACGCATGATTTTGAGAGCGTGCTACGACCTGAAGAGGGTGCGGCGGGGCCGGTGCCCCTGGAGATGGTGCTGATCTCGGCGATCGCGATTCATGAGCTGGTGGGGCCCATTCTGTTCAAGGTGGGGCTTGGCCGATCGGGGGATGCGGGACGAGAGGACGCGGGTCCAGAGGGCGTGGAGCCCCCCTCAACAGAGGGGAAAGGGCCTGGGGTATCCTCGGAAGGCGGTTCGCCTGCGGCAGGTGGGGCAAAGGCTGAGGCCTGAACCGCCGATGAGCCCTGTAATCGGACGATAGATGATGGCGGCCGGCGCGGTGGTCGACGGCTTGCGAGGGGGATCCGCATGGGCACTGAGAGCTGGTTGACGCTTGCGTTGTTGGCGGTGTTCGCACCGGTGGCGACGGGCGCGCTGACGATGTTGCTTCCCAAGGGTGTGATTACGCCGCGGGTGTTGCTTGCGCTGGCGGGGCCCGTGATCGCGGTGGTTGCGCTGCTGCAGCACGGGGTGTCGACGCAGGTGGCGAGCTTGCCGTTGGCGCCGACACTTGGGCTGGAGTTGAGCTTTGCGGCGGACCAACTCGGGATGTTCTTTGCGCTGTTGGTGTCGGGAATCGGGTGTTTGATCGTGCTGTATGCGCGCGGGTACTTCGGGCGCAGTGAAGCGGACCTGGCGCGGTTCTATCCGATGCTCGGGCTGTTCATGACGGCGATGATGGGCATTGTTCTCAGCGACAACCTGCTGGGATTGTTTGTGTTCTGGGAACTGACGAGCGTGAGTTCGTTCCTGCTCATCGGCTGGCACACGAATGATCGCACGAGCGGCAAGCTTGCGATGCAGGCGTTCGCGGTGACGGGGCTGGGCGGGCTTGTGATGCTGGCGGGATTGATTGCGCTTGGTGTGAGCAGCAACATCTGGAGTTTCAGCGGGCTCGAAGCGGCGATGGCGGCTGGGACGTTTTCGATCGGCGCACCGATGGTGATGACGGCGTTTGCGTTGATCTTTGTTGGGGCGGCGGCGAAGAGCGCGCAGTGGCCACTGCACTTCTGGTTGCCCGGTGCGATGGCGGCGCCGACGCCTGTGAGCGCGTACTTGCATTCTGCGACGATGGTGAAGGCGGGCGTGTATCTTCTGGCTCGGCTGTTTCCAGTATTGCGCGAGCTTGATTGGTGGATGCCGACGCTGGTGTTCTTTGGCGTGATGACGATGGTGGTCGGCGGGTATATGGCGATCCGCTCGGACGTCTTGAAGAAGATCTTTGCGTACACGACGGTGAGCCAGCTTGGCTTGTTTGTGTGCGCGTATGGACTTGGCGGGATCGATTTCCTGCACGGATCGCATGGCGGCGGTGAGCATGCAGGTTCGGCGCATGGTGCGACGGAACTGGCGGCCGCTGCGGGAGATCCGAACATCATCTACCCGATCACGCAGATTCTGAATCATGCGTTGTACAAGGCGCCCTTGTTCATTTTGGCGGGGGCGATCATGCACATTGCGGGGCGCAAGGCGCTGAGCGAGTGCAAGGGGCTCATAAAGAGTCATCGGCTGCTGGCGGTGCTGTCACTTCTCGCGGCGTATGCGATGGCGGGGCTGCCGTTTACGTTGAGTTTCCCGGCGAAGGAAGCGTTCCTGTACCAGATTGTGCATGGGGCGGAGTCGCATGCGGTGTTGTGGCTGGTTGGGGTCGGCGCTGTATTCATGGCGATGTGCAACGTCGCGGTGTTCGTGCGGATGACTGCGACGTTCTTTGCGAAGGCGGGTGCGCATGGGCACGGGCATGCTGATGAGGAGCATCATCATCACGAGCATGAGCGCGGGTTCTGGGGGGCGTGCATCTGGTGGCCGGCGGCGGCGCTCGTGATCTGGCAGTACATCGGTGGGTTTGCGCCGGGGTTGTTCGAGCGAATCATTCTGCCGGTGGAGACGGGCGCGGAGAACTATTGGACGCATTTGCCAAGTGTGTTTGAGGCGCTGACGCACCCGACGGCGGCGCTTGGGCTGTCGGCGGCTGCGATAGCGCTGGGCCTCGGGCTTGGGCTTGCACCGATGTGGCGGAGGGCGATCAACGATCCGCACAATCAACTGTTTCCGTTGTCACTTCGCGGTGGCGAGCGGCTTGGGCACAGTGTGTTTGCGACGGTGCAGCGGGGCGATGTGCGCATCTATGTCGTGACGGTGCTTACGGCGCTGATCGCGGCGATGGGGGCGACGTTTTGGCTGGATCGCGGGGCGCTTCTGAAGTGGCCCGATGTGCCGGGCATTACGGATGTGGACTACACGCTTGCGGGCTGGCTTCTGACGGCGCTGATCTGTGCGTCGGCGTTGATCATGCCGATCGTAAAGTCGCGCGTCGTGCGTGTGCTGGTGTTGGGCACGTGCGGGTTCAGCGTGATCGGGATGTACTTGCTGTATCAGGCGCCGGACTTGGCGTTGACGCAAGTGATGTTCGAGATCATTTCAGTGGTGTTGTTCATGCTGGCGCTGCGGCTTCTGCCTGAGCGCGGGGCGCAAGTGCGGGCGTTCCCTGTGCCACGTGTTGTGTTTGCGGCACTGGTGGGCTTGTGCGTGGGTTGGATCACGCTGCATGCGGGCGCGGCGGCGGACAAGTCGGCGCTGGATGCGTGGGCGATGGCGCAGCAGCAGGGAGAAGTGCAGCATGCGCAGATGGAGCATGGCGGCGCGATCCTTGCGGCGGCGGATGTCGAGGGGCACGAGGCTGCTGATTCTGAGCATCATGCGCCGTTCGTCCAGGTGGATGACACGCGGCTTGGCGGGTGGATGCTGCGGAACTCGTACATGGGCACGACTGCCGATACGCACGGGCGCGGCGGCGGTGGGAACAACGTTGTGAACGTGATTCTGGTGGACTTCCGTGGGTATGACACGGTGGGCGAGATCACGGTGCTGTCGATTGCGATGATGGGCGTGCTTGCGCTCATTGGCGCGTGTCCGGCGCCGTTGGGGTTGCAAGAGCGCGGGCCGCAACGGCATTTGCGGACGTACATGTTGCGGACAGCGATGAAGTTGTTGCTGCCATTGAGCCTGCTGTTTGCGGGGTATGTGTTCTTCAAGGGGCACGATGAGCCGGGCGGCGGGTTTATTGCGGGTTTGATTGCCTCGGTGGGGCTTGCGGCGTATCGGATGAGTGACGGCGGCGCGGCGCTGAAGCGGCTCTTGCCGATCAAGCCCGGGCTAACGGCGGCGATGGGCTTGGCGCTGGCGCTGGGTACTGGTGTGGCACCGCTGCTGATTCACTTGTTTACGGGTGAGGGCGGGCCATTCTTTACGAGCGACAACTCGTATGTGCCCTTGATTGGTGGCGGGACGTATCACTGGACGAGCGTGGCGCTGTTTGACCTTGGCGTGTTCATCGTGGTGGTCGCGGTGTCGGTTGGCATGATCAACCGCTTCGAGGAGGAGCTTGACTGATGACTGTGCTTCTTTCCATCTGTGTGGCGGTGATCTTTGCGGTGAGCGTGTATTTGCTCACGAGCCGAGATTTGAAGAGCGTGGCGATGGGGTTGTTCCTGTTCTCGCACGCGGCGCACATGGGGATCATCGCGATGAGCGGGCAGCCCTTGCTGAGCCTGGGTGGTGAGACGGTGCGCAAGGCGTCGCCCATTCTGGGGACGAGCGCGCTGGGGTTGCACGTGGATCCCTTGCCCCAGGCGCTCATTCTGACGTCGATCGTGATCAGCTTTGCGGTGACGGGATTCTTGCTGGCGTTGCTCGTGGCGCAGCATCGGCGCGTGCGTTCGATGGATGTGACGGAGCTGCGCGAAGAGGATCGCCCGGAGATGCCGGACGACTTTGCAACGGCGGAGGCAGCGTGATGCATAACGACTGGATTGCACTGTTTGTGATTCTGCCGATGCTGGGCGGCATCGTGACGACGGCGTTGCGCGGGCATGTGATGCTGCAACGGTTTGCCGGGCTTTGCGTGCTTGGCGCGACGGCGATCACGGCGTGGACACTGGCGTTCATGATTTCGCCTGAGACGCCTGTGTTGGTGTCGTGGATGGGGGCATGGCAGCCGCCATTTGGGATTGCACTGGCGCTGGATGGCGTAAACGCGACGCTCTTGGTGGTGGCGAATATTGTGGCGATTGCGGCGTATATGCATTCGTTCAATACGATTGCGCCGGCGCTTGAGCGCGGGTGGTTTCATCCATTGTTTCACCTGTTGATTCTGGGGGTGAATTTCTCGTTCATCACGGGGGACCTGTTCAACCTGTTCGTGGCGTTTGAGATCATGCTCATGGCGAGCTATGCCTTGATCGTGCTGGGGGGCGGTCGGGCGCAGCTTGCGCAGGCGTACAAGTACGTGGTGCTGAATCTGGTCGGGTCGACGGTGTTCGTGCTGACGGCGGGGTTGCTGTACGGCGTGGTGGGCACGTTGAACTATGCGGACCTGGCGCGGATTGTTAGTGAAGCGAAGATGACGGGCGCGCCGCTGCCGACGGGGTTCCAGACTCTCAGCGTGATGTTGCTGTTTGTGTTTGCGCTGAAGGGGGCGGTGTTCCCCTTGTGGTTCTGGCTTCCTGATACGTATCACACGATGCCGTCGAGCATCAGCGCGTTGTTTGCGGCGCTGCTGAGCAAGGTGGGCGTGTATGCGGTGCTGCGGCTGTTCCCGGCGGTGTTTGCGTCGCCTGGGATTGACGGGCTGACATTTGTGCAGCAACTGTTGCCGATCGCAGCGGGGACGACGATGGTGATTGCCATCATCTGCGCGCTGTCGGCGGTGAATGTCCGACGGATCCTGGCGATGATCTTGATCGCGCACGTGGGGTATCTGATCTTTGGTGTGTCGCTCATGCGACCCGGGGCCTTTGCGGGCGCGCTGCATTACATGGGTCAGGAGATGATCGTGATGGCAGGGCTGATGCTCTGCTGCGGGATGCTGGAGAAGCGTGCGGGGAGCGTACGCCTTGATGAACTGGGCGGGATTGCGAAGGCGATGCCTGGTCTTGGCGTGATGTTCTTCTTGTTGATGATTGGGTTGACGGGTGTGCCGCCATTGGCAGGGTTTTATGGCAAGGCGCTGCTGCTGCGGGAAGGCATTGATGCGCATGCGTGGTGGCTTGTGGGCGCGACGGTGTTTACGGCGGTGCTGACGCTTGTAGCGATGTTGCGGATCTGGGTGCGGGCGTTCTGGGGGGAGACGAGTGCGCCGGGGCTTGTTGTGCCGGACGGCGCGGAGGCGGGTCCAGCGCCGCGGTATGGGTTTGCGACGGCGGGGATTGCGCTGACTGTGTTTGTGTCTGTGGGGTATGGGCTTGCGGCGGAGCCGACGCTTGCGTGGGCGACGCGCGCGACGGCGGAGCTTGATGATCCGCAGGCGTACATCGCGGCGGTGCTTGGGCCGCAGGACGTTGCAGAGCCGCACACGGCGCCCGCGGGGCATCATGACACGGTTGCGATGGAGGTTTCGCGATGAGCCGGTTTCTCTTCAACGTGCTGTTGGCGGTGGTGTGGTGTTTGCTGACGGGCAGCGGGACGCCGTGGAATTTCATCGCGGGGCTGGCGATCGGCGCACTGGTGATGGTCGCGTACTCGACGATTGCGCGGAAGGGGCCGTACTTGGGACGGCTTTGGGCGCTGTTGTATTTCGGGCTGTACTTCACGGGCTTGTTGATCAAGTCGAACTGGCAGATTGCCAAGGAAGTGGTGACGCCCGGGTTTCACCAGAAGCCGCGACTGCTGCGGTATCCGGTGGGGCATCTGACACAAACGCAGATCACGACGCTTGGGAGCGCGATCACATTGACGCCTGGAACGTTGAGTGTGGATGTGAGTCCGGATGGGCAGTGGTTGTACCTGCACTGCATGTATGCGGAGGATCCGGAGTCGGCGCGGCGTGAGATCGATGATCTGCAGGCGCACCTGATGAAAGGGGTGTTCGCGTGATGACCAACCTGTTTGGCAATGTGGCCCCCCTGCTGCTTGCGGCGGAGGGTGGAACGCCCTGGACGCGCGGTCTGCTCGACACAGTGATTGCGATCGGCATCGTGCTGATGTCGGTTGGCGTCTTGTTGTGCATGATTCGGCTGCTGAAAGGCCCAACGCTTGTGGATCGGGGTCTGGCGGCGGACACGATTTCGATCCAGATTGCGGGTTTGGTGCTGCTGCTGACGATCCGATTTGAGTCGCTTGTCGTCTTCGATGTGGTGCTGGTGGTCGGCATTCTGGGATTCGCATCGACACTGGCATTTGCGCAATACCTTGGGCGCAGAGGGAGCGCGGCGTGATGGAGCTTGCACCAATGGTTTTGGCGGCGGACGATGCGACGGCGGGCGTGCGTGACCTGCTTGCAACGATTTCGCTGGCCGGCGGGCTGTTCTTCATGTTCGTCGGCGCGGTGGGCGTGGTGCGCTTACCTGATGCGTATCAGCGGATTCACGCGGCGTCGAAGTGCACAACGCTTGGGCTGGCAGGGATGTTGATCGCGGCGATTTTGCATGTGTGGACACTTGACATTGCAGGCAAGGCGATCATGGCGATCGTGTTCACGTTTGTGGCGTCGCCCATCGGGTCGCACTTGTTGGCGAAGGCGGCGCACCATTGCAAGATCGAACAGTGGCCTGGCACTTTGAGCGATGAGCTTGCGCAGGACAAAGCTGATCCGAATTGCTCGGTGAGCGATGACGAGATTGGCGTGCCTGAGGGGCCGCAGCGCTTGGTGGCGCAGGACTCAGGGCCCGTGCATGTCGGGGCGGCGTGAGGCGACGAATCTGCGCCCGATGTGGTGCAAGGTGATGAAGGCGAGGTTGAGTGCGCAGACTGCGATAATCGCGGCGCCGAGTTCGAGCGCGGTGAGGTTGTGCCATTCGCGGTAGATCGTCCAGACGAACTGACCCACGCAGAGCACTGAGACAAAGATGAGCGTGGGTTCGCGCGGCATGAGTCGCACGACGACGGCGCCGAGGGGGGCGCCGAAGAGGACGATGGGCGCTGCGGCGAGCCAGTAGTACAGCAGTTCGTCGGGGAGTGCGTACGAGTCGTCACCCAGGGCGGCCAAGGTCAGGCGTGCGCCCATGCCCATGAGGCTTGTCCATGCCATGAGAATGACGGAGCTAGGGATTGCGGCCTTAAGGTCACAGCGCGTGAGCAGGACGAGGACGACGTAGAGGAGCATGTCGACGCCCACCCCTGTGATGGCGGCGACTGTAGTGCCCCCCACGAATCCGACGAGGAGTCCGGCGGTTGCGTCGAAGCGGCGTGACGCGCCGGTGCGGCCGTGGAGCGAGCAGATCTCGCGCATCTTGACGAGGTGCATGATGCCGAAGCTCGCCCAGAGGATGGCGAAGACGAGTTTGATCGCGAGTTCAGGTGTGTGCGGTGCGAGGATGGCGACGCCAAGCGGTGTGCCGACGGTCGTGCCAAGGAGTGCGAAGACGAGCATGCGTCGGGCGAGGTGTTGTCGCATGCAGAAGATGAGGATAGATGCGCTGGTCATGCCGACGGACTGGATGGCGAAGGAGAAGTCGCGTCCGAGGCGTGCGGGCTCGTCGAGGATGAGTGTGAGTACGGGGAAGCCGATGGTGCCGCCACCCATTGGTGTGGAGCCGGCGACATATGAGCCAAGGGCCATGGCGAGGGCGATGGGCCAGTGGTGTTCGACTGCGGTCCAGTGGTGGCCAAGTGTGATGAGGAGCAGCCAGGCGACAAGGAAGGCGGCTACCCAGCAGAGCCATGGTGTGGCGCGGCGGGCGCGGTGTCGCCAGGGGGTGAGGGTTGGCGATGGGATGTTGATAGGCGGGTGCGTCAAGGGGGCTTCGTGGGTGAGCGCGAGGTGAATCGGGGCGGGATGGTACCCGGGAACCTTGCACAGAAACGGAATACCTGATAGGGTTCTCCGTGGAGACCTCCTTGCAATGCCTGGCTGCGGCCGGGTTGAAAGGAGTGTTGCGCGATGAACCCGTTCCCGACCCGATTGATGGCCTGCCTGGGCGCTGCTGCCGGGCTTGCTTTGGTTGCGCCTGTGTGCTTGGGACAAGTTGTCAATGAGCGCGTGAAGGGTGTGGCGACGGATGGCCTTGCTGGCGACGGGCTTGGGTGCGACGTCGCTTCGGACCAGGGCGTTATTGCGGTCGGGGCGTGCCACGACGGAGACAATGGGCTTGATTCGGGCTCGGCGTACCTTTTCAACGCGTCGACGGGCGCGCAGCTGCGCAAGCTGACGCCGAGTGACGGCGCGCCGGGGGACCAGTTTGGGTATTCGATCGCGCTGCGGGGCGGGATTGTCGTGGTGGGCGCGCCGTATGACGTGCACAACGGTGTGGGGTCGGGGTCGGTATACGTCTTTAGTGCAAGTACGGGCGCGCAGCTGGCCAAGCTTGTGCCGGCGGATGGGGCGGCGAACGACTGGTTTGGGTGGTCAGTTGCGATCGACAATGGGATTGTGGCCGTGGGCGCGTATGGTGACGACGACCAGGGCACGCAATCGGGATCGGCGTACCTGTTCGACGCCGCGACAGGCGCGCAGCTGGACAAGCTGTTGCCGGACGTTGGTGGTGCTTCGCAGAGCTTTGGCATTTCCATCGCGATGGAGGGCAGCATGGTCGCGGTGGGATCGCGGGCGCATTTCGTGCCAAGCGTGGGGTTCAGGCTCGGGACGGTGTGGCTGTTTGATGCGCAGAGCGGCAACCAGCTTCGGACGTTGACGGCGAGCAACGGGACGTCGACGGACCAGTTTGCCGAGGACATTGACATTGACGGTGGACTGGTTGCGGTTGGGGCGTGGGGGCGGAGCGTTTTCTTCGACCACTCGGGCGCGATGTATGTCTTTGATGCGCAGACGGGTGATGAGCTGCATTACATCTTCCCCGCCGACGGGCATGATCGAGACAACTTTGGTGTTTCGATCGCGATCAGCAATGGGATCGTGGCGGTGGGCGCGCACCAGGATGGCGACAACGGTTTTGACGCGGGGTCGGCGTACCTGTTTGATGCGACGAGCGGTGCGCAGATCAACAAGCTGCTTGCCAGTGATGGGGTGCAGTTCGATTACTTCGGCACGTCGGTCGACATCGATGGTGACAGCATCGTGATCGGGGCCATCGGTGATGCGGACAATGGGCCCGATGCCGGATCGTTGTACATCTTTGGCGATGCCACGACGGCGCCTTGTCCGACGGACATTGACGGGTCGGGAGTGACGGACCTGGGGGATCTGAACGTGGTGCTGTTCAACTTCGGGAACACGGTGCCGAGCGGGACGGGCGGCGATTGCGACGCCAACGGCACGGTGGATCTGGTCGACCTGAACCTGGTGCTGTTCAGTTTCGGGAGCGCGTGCTGAGGTTGGGCGGTCGGCGGCCGCAAGCAAGAGTTCAACCGCTTTGCGGAGCTCAGTGTCACCTGCGCAACACGCGTCAATGAGCTTGGCGCGAGCGTCGCCGTGGACAGCCATTGCCCGCTCGAAGATTTCCCGCACGCGCTCGAACCGGGCAGCGTCCACTTACTTGTCTCCCGCCAATTCGTGCATGAGCCAGGCTCGGGCCATCGCCCAATCAGTCTTGACGGTCCCGGTCGACACGCCCAGGGTGACGGCGGTTTCTTCGATGGTCAGTGAGCCCAGCACGCGCAGTTCGACGACTTTGGCTTGGCGCTCTGAGAGTTTCTCGAGTCGCGCGAGCGATTCCTGAAACGCCACGATGTCGACAAGGTCACCCGGGCGCGCGCCGTCGCTGTCGGCGAGTGTGAGGCGCTGAGCGCCGCTGCCGCGCTTGGCGGCTTTGGCGGCCCGGGCATGATCGGCGAGGACTTGCCGCATTGCTCTGGCTGCGATAGCCAGGAAATGGCGTCGGCTTTCAACACCGCCCATGTTGCCGACAAGTTTCATCCATGCTTCGTGGACGAGCGCCGTTGGCTGCAGCAACGTGCCGGGCGGGGAACTTCGCATCAGGGCGCCTGCGAGCGATCGTAGCTCTCCATAGACGAGATCCATCAACCTGCCAGCAGCCCTGGCGCTTCCCTGCTCCGCTTCCATGAGAAGCTGCGTCACCTCGGTGCCGGTTGGATGGGCGTTGCTCACGAGAAACATGCTAATTGAAGGAGGCGATGGCAGGCTTGCCTAGCTTCCGGAGTTCGGGGAAGTGGCAAGAACTTCTCGTCGTTTCTGACCAATTCTTGACGCAATCTCGTAGCTCTCCTCGGATCGTGAGGTAGGCTCGCACCCTTATTGGACCGAGCCCCAAAGGAGACATGCCATGCGCCGTTCATCCGTTGTTGTGTCGATGGTTGTGCTTGCCGGCTCTGCGATTGCATTTGCACAGTCCAAATCGCAGTCGCCGCCGGAAGTTGCAGCCTTCGGGGAGACTCGCCCGAGCGCCTTTGTTGAAGCCCGCGCGGTGCCCAGTACCGCGTTTTCATACCAGGGCAACCTAACGGACGGCGGCTCACCAGTGACGACGCCAGTCGACCTTCGCTTTCACATCTGGAACGATGCGGCAGCGGGTTCTGAAGTTGGCACCGCAATGGACGTGTCGCTGACGCCGGACAATGGCAACTTTGCGGCGCAGCTTGACTTTGGCGTCTCGCCCTACACGCCGAACCAGGCGCTGTGGCTGGAGGTCGAGGTCTCGCCGGCGGGTGCAGGCACATACACGAGCCTCGGCCGCCAAGCGATTACGGCGACCCCCTACGCGCTCAACACCCGGGGGATCAAGGTGAATTCCGGTGGCGGCGTTGGCATCGGAACGGACCCCTTTTCACCCTTTCATGTGGTCACTCCCACGCAAGGGAATGTCTTTCAAATTGTCGACTTCCCGCCATTCGTCGGCACGAAGCTCATGGGGTTTTTCACCGCCGATGGCGCGGCACCGCAGGTGCGATTTGAGGGTGCGGGAGGATTCGTTGACATCGGGCAACTTCCAGGTGGGGCGTTTGTGGTCGAACAAGTCGACATCCCTGTTCTCGTCGCTGCGCCGGATGGCAATATTGGCGTGTCGACCAGCAACCCTGCGGCGCGCGTTCACGCCATTGCAACGACCGGCACGGGTGTCCGGGGCGAGGCGAGCAACACGACTGGTACCTTCGGCGTCTATGGGCAGTGCCTGAACCCCAGCGGCTGGGGCGTGTTTTCCAATGGGCGGCTTGGCGCATCGGGTACCAAGAGCTTCATGATCGACCATCCGCTCGATCCGACGGGCAAGTATTTGCTGCATTATTCGAGCGAGGCTCCGGAGCCGCAGAACCGCTACAACGGCAATGTCGTGCTTGACTCGCACGGCGTTGGCACGGTGGCGCTGCCAGACTATTTTCAGGCGATCAATGCGGACTTCCGCTACACGTTGACGCCGATCGGGGCGCCGGCTCCGAACCTGTATGTCGCGCAGGAAGTCAACAACAACACCTTTGTGATTGCGGGTGGTGCAGCGGGGCAGAAGGTGTCGTGGGAAGTGATCGCGCGGCGGAACGACGCGTTCGTCGCGCAGCGCGGTGCGCCGGTTGAAGTTCAAAAGGTCGGGGCGGAACGCGGGCGGTTGCTGATGCCTGAGCTGTATGGGTTGCCGGCGGAGCAGGGCATCGGCGCGATTGAACCATCGCAGCATTGACAGCCAGCGCTCATCAACCACCGGTCTGCTTTCAAGAGATCCTAGTCGAAAGAGAATGATATGCGATTCCAGATGCACTCCATCGCCGCACTTCTTGCGATCGTAATGGCTTTGTTTGCGCCCGATGCAAACGCCCAGATCGATCGAACGGACTTCATTGATCGGCCGTCGCCAGCACAAAATGACCTTGTTACGCCGCTCTTGCGCCAGCACGGACTCGAACAGAACGATGAACGCGGAGTCTTCTTCGACCGCGTGTGGACATGGGATGCATCGGATCGTCTCTACAGCGGCACACTGGTTGATGTTGAGGGGAACATCATTGTCATTACTTCCGATCTCGATTCGAATCCTCGGCGGGTTGTCGTCGAGAAGCTTGATGGAGCGGAGAACTCGACGCCGAGTGTCCTCTGGACGACGGAAGCGCCATACCTCCGCGAGGCATATGTCAGTGCTGTCGACCTCGATGGGAACATCTTCATTGCGGGGAATGGCACGACGATGTTTCCGGCATTGATCAAGGTCTCACCGGAGGGATTGATTCAGTGGCAACGGACCTATCTTAACTTCTTCTCAGGTATCACAGATCTCCTCGTTGATTCGGAGGGTGTGGTATTTGTGTCGACTGGCAATCGCGCTGGTGTTCCTTCGGTAGCAGATGATCCTGGCATTTACCAGATCAACCCGATGAACGGCGCGATTGGCTGGGGTACGAATCTGGAAGCTGCGCAAACCTGCATCGCGGATGTGGCCTTTGCAAGGATGCGGATGGACTCGGGTGGCAATTTGTATGTGAGCGCAATGAATGCCGCCGCCGCCGGCACAAGCACATTGCTGGCTCGATTGGACGCGGGGAATGGCGAGGTGGCTTGGTGTTCCGATCGCGCCATGAGCATCTCGCTTGGTCGGGACAACATGGCGACCGACGCGGACCAGAATATCTTTCTCTTTGGCCAGGACTCAGGTTCATCTGTGGTTGAGAAGATCGCGTCTGATGGCACGCTGCAGTGGCGGCGCACGATGGCGCCGGCGAGGGGCTCGACCACGGTGGCAGTCCGCGTTGGTGCCGTTGATCGCGAAGGCGCGATCACGATGGGCGGCAACTATCGTGATCTTGGTGATACTGCCGCAAACGCGGGGTTCATTATTAGGTACCTGGCGGACGGCACCTTTGCGTGGCAAAACTTCATCTCTGACGATCTGCCCACGAGCTATTTCTTCACAGTCGAAGGGATTACTTCGATTGCGCTTGATCGCTTTGGCAATGCCTACGCGACGGCGGTCCATGTCTTCGGGACGGTCAACAGATCGTCAAGCACGAGCAAATGGAGCCGTTTGGATGGTGTGCGCGTGTGGGCCGACTTCGATCCACTTCCGTCGGGCTTTACATCGATCGAGGCGAGATCGATCATCGTCGATGCTGGCTCGAACGTTCTTTCCGCTGCAGCGGCAGTCGAAAGCGGTCCGCAGAACGCACGCCGCGTCATCAAGTACACGCAGCCCTTCACAGGCGTGCCGACCACGCAATGCGCCGCGGCGAATCTCACGTTCGAAGACCAGAGCCTTTGGGCACCGGGCGCAGGCAACCTGGTCGCGCAGGAACATTTCTTCACTGAGTCGTGGACCAACGAAGGCATCGACATTGGTGATACGTTCACGATTCCATTGCTGGGCGATTTTGGCGGCGGGTTTGACTTCATTACGTCCGGCACGCTCAGCATGGGCGCCAAGGCGGAAGTCGATGGCGGCACCTGCGATGTGCAGTTGCCGTTCACAGTTGATTACACGATCCCCGACATGGCCAAGCTCTCCCCGGGATCGCCCGTGACGATCAATGTGGACTGGACCCCAGATCCCGCGGCGCGCATCACAAGCTGCTTTACGCCAACGGTCAATGCGGGGCTGACGGCGGGGCTGACGTACTCGGTGCGCTCAGGCGCGTTTCTGACGGCGTTCTCTGAATCGTTGTTCGATGTCACATTCGTGAACATCATCAATCGCATGATTGCGGAGGATTACGTCCCGGGCCTGAACCTGCTCGACATTCTGTCGGCGGTCGGTTTCCCAGTGCCCGGCGAGTGGTTCAGTATTGATTTGCCTCCCAAAGGCCTCTTCACCGCGGAGTTCCGCACGCCGCAGATGTTCGCTCAGGGGACGTTTGATCCCTCGTCGAACTCGTTCCGTACGGTTTCGCAAGACAGGTTCTTTGTGTTTGGTATCAGTGTGACCGAAGCGCTCCTGAAAATCATCGGCGCCACGGCGACGTTTGAGTTTGATGAGCCCGGGCCAACCATCGGCGATGATGGCGAAGAAGAGGATCCGGACTTTGGCGTTTCAGGTTCGGGGCGCGCGCTGCAGCTGATTACCAAGGTGGACATGGGCGCGCGCCAGCAGATCGATGTCGGCGTTGTGCCGATGGTGCACTATGCGTTCTCTGATGGCGTTCCATCGCAGACGATTCCAATCACGCAGGATCTTTCGTTCACGCTGCCCAATCCGTTTGATGGGCATCTCGACATCGTGCCGACGGTTGTGACGTCTGCGGACTTCATGAACAGGACGGCAATCGAGGTGTTTCCGGGCCTCCAGTGGATCACGCTCGAGTTTGCGCTCGCTGCATCTGCGTTCGGGTTCGAGGTTCTTTCGTTTGGGCCGGAATGCATCTTCTGCTACGACTGGGATCTCGCCGAGATTCTCGAAGCACTTGGCGTGCCCAACCCGACGATTGTGAATCTGTCGCTCGACGTCTTCGATGATTCGTGGCAGATTCCCTTTGACCCCGTGGAGCTTCCATGTCTCAGGGTCAATGGATCGACGGCGACGTTGCCACACTTGGTTGCCGCCAGCCGCGACACAGTGAGCATGATCATCTATGACCAGACATCGCCCAGCCCGTCGTCGTTCAATGTTTCGACGGATGGCGTTGCGAAGATGCTCTTCTTTGGCGAGCGATTGAACAGCACATCGGTCGCGCAGATTGAGCATTGGGGCCGCAATGAAGCGCTGCCCACGACCTGGATCAATGACAATACGTTGCTAGTGGAGGTGCCCAATCGATTCCGCCTGCTCCCTGGTGTTGCAAAGCTGCATGTGACGACGAACTTCGGCGTGTCCGAATCGATCGATCTCACAGTGGCGTATCCGAAGCCGCGGCTCGATGCGGTGAATCCGAATCTCTGGGCGGCGGACCCCGACCTCGCGGTGCTGCCGATCGCCGTGATCGACGCGAAGTCTTTCGCGGGCAACGACACTTTCATTGCCCGGCGTGATTACTTCATCAAGATGCGCGATGAGCTGTGGAGCGATATCACCGACGATGGTTTTGCAGGCGGTGCGCAGGACTACTTCCCCCTGTTCGATTTCAATCAGTTGCCGGCGTTTCCGGCGGTCATGTGGCCCAAGCGACCGGTGAATGACCTGCGTAGTTTGACCTTCACGGAGTCCGATTCAAGTCGGATTATGTGCAATCCGAATCCGCAGCACAATGTGACTGCGGGAATCACGGTGGAGTCGCTGGTGCGCGTCAACTCAGCCGGCACCTCAGGACTCAACCAGGTGATGGCGACGACGGACCTGCCACGCGCAATGGGCATTCGCTGGGGCATCCTCGCGGATGGGCGGATCGATTTCACCACACTTGGCGTGCAGAACTACCACTCATCCGTAGCCGTCCCCGACGACGTATGGACGCACGTTGCAGTCGTCTTCGATACCGGTGGCGAAGCGAACTACTACATCAATGGTGAGTACGCTGAAACGATCAACGGCAACCCCACTATTATCAACAACGCGAGTGCAGCCGTTCTGATCGGCGGCGACGCCGGCGGCAATCAGTTTGTTGGCGACATGGCCGAAGTCCGCTTCTGGAACGTAATGCGCACGCCTGAGCAGATCGCGTCGAACTATGACAGAAGCCTGACCGGCACCGAAGCTGGGCTCATCGGCTACTGGCCGCTCCAGAAGTTGGAGAACCTCGGTGTTGGGACTGCAGGTGCGAACGATGTCGATGATCGATCCCCTGTGAATGCCGATGGCGATACAACGGGCATCTTCTCCGGCGTGTCGCTCGACCTGCCGGGCAGCGCGGACTCAGTCCATGTGCCGCTGCCGCGCTTCGTGCAGCCGGTCGACAATGGCATTCACAACGTGCGTTTGGCGGAGTCGCAGTATGACCGCCCGCAAGCGGTGCCCGTGTACATCTGCAATCCCGGTCCCGGCGGCGGCAAGAGCAATGAGCTGATTCTGACGATCGCGGCACCAATCCCGGTCGCAACTGCCATCGAGCCAGCAACAATTTCGCCGACGGACATCGAATACGAAGAAAACTACTTCGATCCGATGGATGATCCGATCGCCCAGCCGGTCCAGCTGCGCATTACGGGCCCGAATCATGTGCCGACGCTTACCGGCTGGGAAGAGCCGAAGTATGGCAATTTCAATGCCGACTCTGTTGTGCGGTTCAACGGCATCGACTTGGCAACGACGTTCGTCAGTTCGTCTTTGCTCTATGCCGACTTGCCGCCCGACTTGATCGAGCCCGGCAATCATTCCATCACGGTGTTCACCCCGAGCAATGGCACGCAGTATTTCGAAGAGAAGTGGATCGATGCCAACATGGATGGCATTCCGGACGCAATGCCTGCGTTCCAGGGCCTTATCGACAGTGGCGGTGAATCGGCACCGTTGCTGTTCCCGATTGCTTATCGCCAGCCACGGATTACGAGGCTGAGCCCGCCGAATGCCGAAGTCAACTCTGCGGCATTTGATGACGCGCAGCTGCCGATGCCGGTGCCATACAACATCACACTTGTCGGCAGCGACTTCCGTGATGGCTGCGTTGTCTACTTCAATGGACAGCCGCGCGATACGCTCTTTATGGGCGACACGCTGGTTCGTGCGAAGCTGTTGCCGCAGGATGTTGCGGTGCTTGGCGAAGTGCCGGTGACGGTGCAAAATCCGGGTCCGGACTTCCAGGCGGCGCCGCCGCGTACTTTTGAAGTGCTGCCGATAGGCGCGTTCCTGCAACGCCTTGGCCAACGCCAAGACAGCGCCGAAGCCCCCCGAGGAACACGCAACCGCTTTCACACTTCGGAGCGCCGCTGATGATCTATGCGCTGAAACAATTGGAGCGCCGATTCATGAAGCAGTTTGTCCGAGCAACCGCCGTACTCATGGTTGCGCACGCCGTGAACGCTCAATATGCGATAGAACATCCGACGATCAGCGCGGGCGGAGGCGCACTTGTGACGCCAACGTACGCTGTTGTGGGCACTATCGGCCAACCGGCTGCGGGCTCACTGGCTGGCGGCACATACGCGCTGCAAGGCGGCTTCTGGGCCGGCCAAACCGGAGAGTCTTGCCCAGGCGATGTGAATGGTTCCCAGACCATTGACCTCGACGATCTGCAAATTGTGCTCTTCAACTTTGGACAGAATGTGCCGTCGTCGACGCAAGGCGACTTGGATGGTTCGGGCACGGTTGATCTCGATGATCTGCAATTGCTGTTGTTCAATTTCGGCATGAGCTGCTGAACGTTGATCAACGCGTGCCTCATGGTTAATCCCGTATTGCAACGCACTAATCGGCGAAGAGTTCTCTTGCCGTCCTATCACGCCGACTAAGGCTCGTGTCCACCAACCGATTGGCTGCGGGCAGGGGCTGCCGACCTCGGGCCCGCAGGGCCCCGCAGGTGCCGAGGTGATACTCCCCAGCAGCGCGCCACCTCTTCTTGGGTCAGGAGGAGCCGGGGGATTTGGCGTTGGTCATCCATGCCTCCAGCGGACTACGCATTGATGGAGCCTCCGATGGTCCCGGCGGTGGAACGGCACCGTTGTCAACCGCTCCACGTCTTGGGGTCGATCTTGGGGTGGATGGTTGCCAGCGGTTGCCCTGGGCTGCCGATCTTGCCCGCAAGATTCTCGTACAATGCTGACGCTCCATTCGCGGAAGGCTTGGCGTCGCAAAGAGATGTGACCTCCAGGCACCCCGCCGCGATCGGTTTTCCACTTGGAGAGGTGGCGGAGCGGCTGAACGCGCCGGTTTCGAAAACCGGGCGCTGTGAAGCACAAAAGACTGACGGCACAGGACTTGCGCATCGTTGGCTCACGGCCTTGGCTTGTGGCTTGAAGCGGTCGCATGCCGCCGTTCCAGGGCGAACCGGGGACGCTCTTGCAGCGTTCGGTCATACAGGGCCCTGATTGCTCGATCAACCTCTTTCCGTGCGAGCCGCATGCCCGGCCATGGGGCTGGCGTTTCACCTGCCAGAGCAACATGAGGCTGGTACTGACTTGGCACGACGCCAATTCTGACTAGTCCTTCGGAGGCACCTTGGCAGAACAGCCTGGCATGCTTGCTTAGCAATGACAGGTCAATGAAAGGGGCTCTGCGCAGGTCGCCGGAATTCGAACCCGGCCGCCTCTTGGGAGCTACGTCCTCCGCAGGTAGGCGGGCAGACTCTCAAAATGTCAGTCATCAGACTAATTCAATTGGAAAGGCCTGGTTCCGGAGGTAATGTCAAAGAGCATCTCAGTGCAGGAGAGGAACGATGAGGATCTTGGTTCAATGTGGCCTGTGCATGGTCGCGCTCGCCCCGACCGGGCTTGGGCAGCACTTCGGCGTGGGCATTGTTGATGCGTCGGATGGGACTGTTGTTGGCGGCGTCGCCGGCACAGGAATCAACATCGCTAGCGGCGAGTTCTTTCAGCATCCACTTGAGACACCGGGAATAGGTGAACCGAATCAAGCGATTATGTCGCTATTCCCGGAGCTTCAGTACGATACTTACCTTACTGTCGACTCGGGGCCGGTTGAAACCGTGCCCGGCTACGATGGCTCTGGCTATGGACAATCCAACCAGTTCTCAGGCTCACCCGGTTTTACGGCAAGTACCTACCGCGGCGTCTGGGCCGTCAGCAGTCTGGACCCGCCCGAGTCGGTGTTGGTGGACAAACCTGGGTTTGGGCAAGCGGAGCAGTTGTTTCTTGGAAGGCTGACATACACAGGGGTTCTCCAGGCGGCGATATCGGTGAATCTGTATCAGGGCGCACCCGATGATCCCGCGCTGATCGTCGGAGACGTTGTGACTCCGCAGGATGTGGCAAACGGAATCGGATGGATCGATTCTGACATCGATGGTCACTTGCTCGACATTTTCTTCACCGACTACCGCTACGCCTTTGTGCAGAAGAATTTCAACGTCGACATTGATGGCACGACGTATACAGTCTCCGACATTTACTTGCAGTCGCTGAGAGTTATTCCCGCCCCGAGTTCAAGCATTCTTGGTTGTATCATCATGTACTGGTCGAGCAACAGGCGCCGACGCCTGGCAAACAATCGGCGCTGAATCTGTGTCGCAAGGGGCTGTCGATTCTCTTTAGGTCAAGGGCTGCGCCGGTGCCAGTCCAATTCACTCACTTTTCGGCCCGCGTGATCAAGCAGAACTTTTCTGATATCCATACAAGTGGAAATGGAAACACCGAACTCCAGACTGATCTTGTCTAGTACTCTGCCCACCCAAGTGCGCTCGCCGACGAGGACATATCCATCGACATACCATGCTGCGCTTCGATACCTAGGCGGAACGATAACTTCACCTTTGCGATTCACAAACCCGAAGAGTGGAAAGCCGTCGGGTCCAATGACCTGGAACTCGCCCATGCCGCCGACGAAGTCGGAGTGCGTAGATCCTGGAACAACAATGGTCCACGATCCATCTGGGTTGATGTAACCAGACTTCCGCTGTTCAGGATCTGAAGCCCACGCAAGATCTTCGTAAAACCGTTCACCGCACGCACTAAAGCGAGGCGGAATCACAACCTGCCCTCGTTCGTCCTTGTACCCTAGCAAATGGTAGGTGAGTCCTTCTTGCGACACAGCAACAATGTCGCTCGTGAAGGGTCTGAATCCGTTAGAGGGTGACTGCCAGGAACTCGGTGGCCCCGAAAGATGGCTTGTCCATTGATCCCATTGAGCGATGGTCTTACTATTCGCGATGCAAATCCTCAGGCCGAAGAGCAATGGAATGGCGCACAAGCAGGCAAGTCCAATAATCACCCAAATCAACGGTGTTCGCCAAACGCGCCTGGACTTGATCTTGACATACACCATTTTCTAATAGCCGGGATCCACTGTGTTCTTCGCACAGGGTGTCCCGTCAGGATTTTTCCCTTTGCTTGGCGGACGGTATGTAAAATACACATCCAGCATTCCTGCGTCACGACAGGCAACAAATGGGTGAACGTCATAATCCTGATGTAAGCCCACAGAAGGGTCAACGAAATTCCCAGACGGACCATACGGAAGTTTGATCCCTGTGCGCTTCCGAAGTACCCAAAGCACGCCTCTCCTAGCAGATTCCTTTGCCGCATTCTTGACGGCCCCGGCCTTAGTGTAATGAGGCGAATGAAGATCTGGTGTTCCCGCACTTGGGCCGTCTGTGATCAGCTTTCCGTTTTGGTCGTACGTACACTGTTGCCCGGACTTGTTCTCCTTCGCTTTACCCCGAACTTGCCAGGTCGCATTTGGGTGATAGGGATGCCATCTGCCATCAGTATCTTCTGGTTTGTTCCACTCGCCTTCGGCATCGCATGGGACTTTCGGCTTGCTCGGATCCGTCATGTCCAGTTGACATGGGCAGTCGTCAAGTTCACTGATCCAAGTTTGATCTCTTTTTGCCTCCCGTGCTGCCCACTCCTCACACTTTACCTGTGCATCCGATTTCTCTGCGGCCTTACCATCTTCCGGCTCTTGTGCTTGAAGCCCGCCAAAGTCAACGAAGCGAACTGGATTAGAGCGGACGTACTGATAGCGGCTGGATCCATCAGGATACGCTGCTCTTTGCAAAACTCGTTCTTGCGCCAGCGGATCCCGCGTTATCCACCTCCCGGTCTTGGCGTCGTACCAGCGCGCTTCAGCGACGGGTGCCGCAAAGAACAGCACTGCGAACAGGCTCAGCACGACTGACTTCAGCATAGTGGTTGTCATGACGCGCCCTTCTTGTGATTCTACCCAAGGAGTTCGGTTCGGGAGTTTGGTCTGCTTCGGATCACTGCGGCGGCTGCATTGAAGCCTGAAATTCCACCAGAATACCTGGCAGGTGCGTCGTCAGGTTGGTGCGCGCAAGGGCAACGGCCGATGAAGAACTGACGATACCAGCAACACGCTGCTCCTCAGCCGATGGCTGGACCTGAGCGTTGTTCTCGATCTTGAGCCAGGCCCCCAATAACGCCCAGTCATCATCCGAAAGGTCAAGCACTTTGTACTGCGCGGGAACTGGGCGGGTACGATTGGCCAGCACCTGGGTGAGCGCCTGCGCCGAGGTGGACCCGCTCAATTGAGCGACTTGACCGATCACTGCTTGGCGAAGGACATTCGCCTCAGCCTCCGCCGCTGCCTTTGCAGCATCCGCCTGCTGAGCCGCTGCGTCCAACGCATCATGAAGAGATAGATTGTCGCGATCGACCGCTAGCGCTTGGCGAGCGGCGGTCACCGACGCATTGGCTTGGATGGCGGCAATGCGTGCCTGCTCGTAGTCGCCAAGATCGGCCGGAAGTGACTGGAGGTAAGTCAGCACGCTCGAGTAGGCAGACGCGCTTACACCGGATGCTGCGAACTCCTGAGGACCTGCGCCGATCTTCGTGAGGGCGAGGGCGGCGTCCTTTCTAAGCGCTGATTGGCCAATCGCCGTTGTGCAACACACCGCGCTTGCAAGAATGGCGAAACTCAGATGCCGGATCATTCGTCACCTCCCTCTGATGAATCGGTTGGCTTGAGTCGCTTGCGAGGTCTAGGCGTGTTGGTCTGTTCGGCAAACGGATCAGGCACACTCAGCCAGCCCTCCACCGGCACGTAGCGCTTGTTGCGCACGAGATAAAGATCCGTAGTCGGCTCGTGAACATACCCAGCGTAGCCGATGATGTTGCCCTCACTGCTTAGAGGACCCGTCTCATAGGATCCAAAACTAAAGAGGATGAAGTTCAGATCTTGAATATCGAGTACACCATTGGGACGACCCGCCACGTCAAGATCAGGTGAGTATCCGGACTGCCCTATTGTGCTACCGAATCCAAAAAGCAGTGGGTTTAGTTCGTCGATTCCAATGGTGCCATCGTTGTTGGCATCGCCGTTTCTGTACGTCCGTGATTCTCCGTACGCGTCATAGCGGATACGTTCACCATTCTCGTCGACTCTGACGACACTGAAATTGCGATCCGTCAGAACATACGATGTGGGATCGAATCCGAAGCCAAAGTAGCCATCACCACCGAGGTCTTCCTGGTAGTAGACCAACTCGTCAATGTAGCGTGCGCCCCAAATGAACTGGCAGGTCGCTAACGTCTCGCCAGAATCCGCCCCGAAATCTAACGGCGTATCCGGGTCCGTTGGATCGTCGGGCTTGTACGAGTTGTCAGCCCGTCGTTCAAGAAGGCGCCATGACGCGTCGTAGTAGAAATGCTCTCGCCGATCGAGCTCGCCGGAAGCACCACCTGAACCATATCCAGCAAGCCCACCGTCCATTTCGGTGAAAGCACGCTGATTCAGGCCGTAGTACCCGTTTCGAATGAGGTCCGGGTCATCCTCCCAAACCGATCCATTCAAGGTCTGCGAACCGACGCGAACGAGGCGATTCCACGCGTCATACTCAAAAGTTCTTCGCGTACTCGCATCCAGATCTTGGGTAATCAGGTTTCCAGCCGCGTCATAAACGAACGAGAGCGATCCTTGGGTCAGGATTTCGTTCGCAGCGTTGTGCGTCCGAGACTCTGTTTGGAGCTGGTCGTTCTCGTCAAGGAAGCTGAAGGTCTGCCAATTGCCAAGGATGTCGAGGCCGTCGGTTGGGTTGGGGCCCGCCCACGATTCATACTCAGTCCACGCGGGCTCGTGCCCGCGCTCTACCTTTGTAAGGCGATCCAACTCATCTGCGTATTCGTATCGTTCATCGCGGTCACCGTCATAGAAGGTCCCCATCGCCGGAGATCGACCATCAATCCGTTCGGTGATGTTGGAGTTCACATCGTAGCCGTAGTCAAAGTCAACAATCCCGGGTGAGACATGACTTTGCCAGTTGTTGCCCGCAGGAGCCCAGAACTGATTCGTCACCCGTCCGAATTGATCAAGACCCGCATACGCCCCGGGTTGGCCTTCCGGCACATCCGTCGCGGAGTATGCCGAATCACGCCAACGGCTGAGCAGCAGGTCTGGATAGGCATACTTGGCTTCGACGATGGTCGACAGGCCAACGTAGCCATAGGTCACATCATGTCCCGTTTGACTCGACGTCGCGCTTTGGTCCACCTCCCATCCCATTCCTGCGAGCCGACTGATTTGGTCGTAGATCAGATTCACAGCCGTATCTGTCGTTGTTCCATTGTCGTCAAACTGGTACGGATAGACCAATGTCGATAGACGGGCCCGATTCGACGATGCATTGAGTTCATAGCCATAGTGCGCCACACCAGTTGGATAGAAAGTAGTGGTGCCAGATACATCCGCGCGTGCCAATCCATTCTGGCTACGGTCAACGGAGCCGCCTGGATTCTGCCACATGTCTGTGAGCTGATCGAGTGAGTTGTAGTCAAACTCAAGTTCATTGACGACGGTGCCGCCCTTCTTGGATTGCACGGCATCGATGGTGCCATCAGGGTTGTACAGATACCGGATGTTGTCGACGAGATCGAAATTGACGCCCGACAACCCGCCACTAAGGTCGGTGGCTGTATCTGTCCCCACTCGCCCGGCGCCATCACGCTCGTACTCATGTCTCGTCTGGTTCTGATCGACAGACGCGACTACTTCGCCAAGCCGATTGTAGTCGTAAACAACATTGTACTCCGGCAGGGTGTCACTCGCCGCTTCGCCGGCGTTGGGCCCAGACTCCAGCGGATAGCGAACACGCGCCAACCAGTCATTCCTCGCGAGGCCGTCTGACGTCGTCAGTCCGTAGTCGTACGCCGTTTCTTGAACCGCAGTTGCGTCCAAATGGGCAACGCGCTTGGTCACGTTGCCAAGTCCGTCGTACACAAAGGTCGTAAACCGGTTCTTCCCAACAAAGCTCGACGGCGCCGTGCCGAACTTCCACCGCTGATTCGTATCATCGAAGGCCAGTGTAGCGCCAGAACTCTTCTCAAAGGCTTCGGCGATGCCAATCACGCGATCAAGATCGTCGTAGAAATAGGCCATCGCGAATTCCTTGGCCGACGCATCGTCTGGTTCATACTCAAAGCTCACCCTTCCCTTCGCGTCGTACTCTCGCGGTGTGAGAAGCGCATTACCAAAAGATGTCGTGGCCTGTGTCCAGGCGGGCGCAGAGCCACCTGCCTCGAACAGTTCATTAGTGGAATTGGTACCTGCGTTCGCAGTGAGTATGAGTCGGTTCGCAGCATCGTACTGTCTGAACACAAACGAGGCGATGGCATTCGTAAGACCCGACAATGATCCAGAGCTGGAAGGGGATTCATCATGCGCGCGCTGCCGGGTCGTAATCCACTCGAGCTGGCCCTCGGCAATCGCGTCGCTCCCGATCATGTCGGGTTTGTAGGACAATTCAACTTGCTCATAGACGGTGTCATCAGATACATCAACCAGATGACTTGGCGTGCTGTAGGTCGTTGTCCCGATGCCGGGTGCCTCGTCATTTCGCCCGTCGGTCACATATCGCACCGATGTCCTACCAAGGCCGTCGTACTGCACCTTCGTGACGGGTGAATCTGGCGCGAGCACCTTGATTGGACGCCCTACCTCGTCGAACCAGCGATTCAGGCTGAGCCGGTCCGCGGGTGAAGTGGGGTCGATCGCCAATTCGGATCGATACGGTAGCCCGCGCTGGCTGAAGAATGTGAATTCCCGGCGCGTCATGTCACTGCCGCTGGGAAGCACGTTCCAGGATGTCTCGGCTCGGTTTTCGATGTACTCGATTCGCTCAATAGCGCGGCCGAGATTGTCGTACTGAACGAACGTCGACGGATTCACAATCACATCAGCAGCATCCTTGAGCACTGTTCCTAGCTGGCGGTTCCGATCGTCGTAGCTCAGATGAAGCGTGCGCGCTGTCGTATCCGTCTCAAACAACGAAACCGTCGTAGGAAGGCTCTCGCCCCCCAGGATCCTACCTGTCGGTGGAGACGCACCGAAATGCTGACCGAGGGCACTCGTGGTTTGGGGGTCGTATTCGTCGCTTCCCCACCAACTCGATCCGGACTCGGTCACGACAGCCCGATGTTCGTCGTACGCGTACCCTTCGGTAACCTTCATGGGAGCAATTGTCGTTCCAACAGACTGGGAGATCTCGTCATCGCGGCCATTATAGGTGTACGTCAAGACCGTTCCGACAGGGTTCGTGATCAGCTCGAGGCGCCCGAAGGGGTCATAAGAGCGCGTGGTCACATAGGCACCGCTAAGGCTCGAGCGTTGGGCAACATCGTGCCACTGCCGAGTTCGAATGACATTGCCAGCCAGATCGTGGTCATTGCTCCAAAGCCCAGCAGGTGTGAGCAGGCTCGCGCTCGCCCAATCGGTGAAGTTCTGCGGCACTTCATACTCGGCACGCTCCACTGCTGCATCGCTCGCGTCGTACCACGTCTGAACAGCCGCTCCCAGTGAATTGCCGGACGCATCCTTGGGAGGCAGGACACCTACGGCATAGAGCAACTTCGTGGGCACAACTTGGTTCCCCATGCCATCATCACTTTCGTTGCGCGCCAGAGTTGGAGCCATGTGACGGTGCATCTCTGTTGTGACGCCACCAGGGCCGGTGGACTTCGTCACCTGACCGAGCAGGTTCACTTCGTAGCTCATCTCGAGGGCGCCACCATCGGTGCGGAAGCTCGTGCTCGGCGGATTCGTCAGAGTGTTCAACGCGTCGTTGAAGTCGCTTGGCGCACTCGATGAGCCGACGTTCCGCCGCTCTGCAATAACCGCGCTCGTCATGACATCATAGTCGCGCTCGGTGAGAGAGAGGTCGCCGGAAATGGACCAGCGAGGCTCGCCATCCGAATCGAACAGCGCGTAGTCGTCGAACGTCGTGCCTGATTCAGCAAGTCCATTCTCCGAGGGCAGCTCGCGCTCTACGCTGCGCTGCACCGCACGAAGGGTCGGACCACATTCCACGCCGGGAATACTTCCAAAACCATAGTCAAACGTGGTGGTTTCGCCAACGGTCGCGCTGGCGTGCCGCGTCACAGATGACAGCAGGTGCTCCTCGGAAGGGCCTGTGCGATATGAATAGCTCTCGACGAGGTCGGAATTGATCGAGCGTCCGGCAAGATAGCCATCGTCGTTGTATGTGAATCCGTAGATGAGTCCCGACCCAACTTGTACAACACCCGTTCCGGCGTTATACGACGTCACGGCCGAAGGGTTGATCACAGTCGCGAGGCGGCCTCGATACTTCGGATAATCGCCATTCGCGTCCGCTGGGGGGTCGTGATACTGGTACGAATGTACCCACACCCTTCCACCACTGGCTTCTTCTCGCAGCACCTCGCCGAGCAGCCAGCGGCCTTCGAGATCGCCAAACGGACCGTAGTGCATGACTCGGGTCCGGTAGGGCTCCCATGTATTTATGGTCTGACCCGGCTTCCACTCGGTGACACGCGCCACATCAATGTCTGCGTAGCGATCGCAGTCGCCACCGCAATCGTAGTTGTACGTGCGCAAGATACGGTGCGACCCACTTGGTCCTCCGCAGCCGCAATCTGCATTGATGAGTTGGCGCGACACGAGCCAACGAGACTCTGAGAACTGCGCCCCTCCTCCTTCCACGAGATCGTAGGAAATCACTTTGTTCGCAAGCTGCGCGAGGGTATAGGTGTGATCGTTACCTTGCTCATCAAGCAAATGCACCGGGAACTCATCTGGCTGGCCCCTAAACTTGTCAGCAACATCATCGACACTGTTGAACGTGTGGTGCGCAGGGTTCGCCCGCTCATAGACATATTCAATCTGGCGTGGATAGAACGCCATCTTCAGGAAGTGGCGCGAGCCCTTCTCTCCATAGACGCCATCGTGGTCCCAGTCCTCGTCAGGTTCCTCAACGCTGCCGCAATTCTGGTTGGCACCGCTCGCTCCCGGGCAACCGCCTCCGGTGTCCCAACGGTAGTACCGGTACTGCCAGAAGCGAGTCCGCCACCCGTCGTCGTCGAGCCGAGTGAGTTGTTTGACTTCCAACAAGTCGGCGAGATCGCCTTGATCCTTAACGTGGTCGTTTTCGTTCCCACCCTCGTGGTAGTCGTACACGACACGTTGTGTGATCGTATTGCTCCCCAAGTTCCATTCATCCAAATCATCAAACTTCTCGTGATATTCGATGATGTTTTTCATCTCCGACCAATCGCCGTCATAGCCGGGATCCGGAACGCCGGGTCGCACCATCGTTAACCTACGCAACTTGCCACGAAGCCCGAACACCCAACCTTCGTCTGTCTTGGCACGGAAATCCCAACCAAAGAAGAGCCAGCCCACAATCGTGCCATTTGGCCGCTTGAAGGTAATCTTCGTTGGCCGCGCGATCCGTGACACATAGATGCCAGACACCGAGTTGTAGGCGGTATGGAAGTAATCCCACTGATTCCCGTAGGTGTCCGTTTGGCGAGCGACCTGATCGCGCACACGATACAAGTAGTCTCTCCAGTCGTTACCCCATGCCGAGCCATCCACGTCGTTGGTCCACGGGATGCCCGGCGGCTGGGACTGCCGGTAGAAATCTTGTTGCATCTCGCCCGGCTGCACGAGTCGAAGCACGGGGACAGTAACTGTTTCGGATGAACCGTTGTCGTCCATGTCGACTTCGAGGGTCATCGTCGTGGCAACGATATACTCATGAGATGGACCGTTCGGTGTCCACAGGGGTCGTTTTGAGTCGGTTCGACTGGACTCATCGTCGTCGTCCAGATCAATGGCACCAGTAACGTTCTTGCCGCCACGATAGACAAACGTCGAGTGCGTCTTCGTGCCGTAGACGATGATCTTGTCCCCGGAACTTTGGAGCCTCCGAATCCTGGGGATTGCAGGCGCATTCCAGCCCCGGCCAACCGTACTCAGAGACTCCCAGTCAAGAAAACCTCCGTTGATGTTGCGCGGTCGCGAGTTGTAGGCGCGCGAGAACACAAAATCGCGTCCCGGCAAACGCACGACCATGTCAGTCGCAGACTCGTACTTAACACCCCAGCCCAAGTCAACAGGATTATCCGGCACAACGTCGGATGCGGGCTTCTCCGCTTCTTCCGTCGGATTCGGCCCGTCATCGCCGCCATCGTCCCCGCCGCCGCAGCCTCCGTCTTGCTGCGGATTGTCAGATTCCTCGGTGTTCCCCTCTTCGTCGCCCTCCTCGACTTCTTCGCAATCGTTGTTCGCCCCCAGGCATGCAGCTATCGCAGCACGGTCAGCATCACTTAGCTCCACACCGCATGAGGAATCCGCTACAAGCTGTGCGATACCATCCACGCAGAAGTCACCACCAGTGGGGGCACATCCGCTGCTACATATGGCCTGAGCGATCAGGCTACTGGGCGGTGGTGTTGCAGTGCCACCCTGGCAGTTGCCGCACGCCTCGTAACTACGGCAGAGCCGCTCGATTGTGTTCTTTAGGCAGCACAGTCCTTCATCCTCACCACTTGATTGGGGATCGCAGGCGCCGGGTGCGTATCCAAAGCAGCCCGTCTGACACACGCCAGCCGCTTCTAGGCAAGCAAACTTCGCGTTTTGATCCGGATCCTCAAGCAGCGCTAGAAATTCACCCAGTGTTGGTCCGTATTCACAGTCGTCACAAGGAAAGCAGCAATAAAGAACATCGGGGATGCCCGGACAGCACGGCCCAACTCCACTTGAAAAATCGCACGGATCACCGAGTTGTGCCTCCAGGTCATCTGCGCAGCTCGGGAAGAGGTCTGTGCAGGTCGAATCTCGATCCTCAACACACATATAGCTCAGACTGTTGCAGATACTTTGAGAGTAGAGCACCCTTAAGGGGGTCGCAGTCACGACACCAACCGCAGCGAAACATAGAACATGCTTTCTCATGGAACTGCCTCGTTACAATGCAAAGCGATTGTGCATTCTTGGTGTTATTCTTCGACATCAACAAGAAGCGGAACCAGCGCGACGCGGTCTCGGTGCAAGACCCGAAGAGCAATTCGCACCGGACCGATTGCTCGCGTTTTTACGACAAGTTGGAGAAGAACAACAGAATCCTCACCGACGATCTGTACATCACCGATTGTCACAGCAACGTTGTGTGTCCCGGTGGTAACTGTGAGATCATCCAAGGACTCGATTCTGACCCCCCTAATCGTGATGTATTCGACGAGGAGCTCGCCTCGGCGCGCCCATCCAAGATCCAACAGGCTGGGCTCGACGTTGATACGTGGCTCCTCCTGGGTTGGAGTAAACAAGCGACCCTGAATCGCGACCGAATGCCAGTGCCCATCGAGAGTGGTCTTTATCTCTGCGCTCGCAGGGTGTCCGTGCTCACGCCAAGCGACTGCATTCAGGCTGATTCGGTGATTGCGACTGGCCACGCCGGAAAACTCAAGAACCGGAGGGCGCACGTCCAATATCTGAAACGGTTGTCCACCAACTGATTCGACAATAGCGGAGTAGGATGATGCAACTTCGGTCTGCTGATCGGTCCTTATCCTCAGGGGATCCAAGCACTGTCCCGAGAACTCCAGCTCAAGGGGAGTTCGCTCGCCTTCAAGGAACAGCGCGGCAGTCTGACGAACAACCTTGGCATGCGTGCCTCGAATCTCGAATTCAACTGCGAGATCTGCTGATTCGCCGGGCAGCAGGCCCTGCTTGCTGATGACCGCTTTCGTACATCCACAGCTCGTCTTGGTCTGCACAATTCGGAGTTCATCAGAGGAGATATTCGTCAATTCAAACGTGGCGTAATGGTGCGTCCCCTTCGGCGCTGGGCCAAAGAACACACTGCCATGGTCGACTTTGAGGCGACCAGACGGATCGAGCTTCGGTTCGCCATACGTTGGGTTGGTGATTGGTTCTTGGGCCGCGGAAGAATCGCTGCCTGGAGCCGCATCCGCCAAACCACGGTTGCTCGTTGATGCACCGCTCGCGACCGTCGCGTGCTGATCATTAGTCACGCGGTCGCTTTGTTGTTCCTTCTGGGCAGCGCCAACCAATACCGCAGCAAGAAGCGTCCCGCTCAGGCTCAGTCCACTCACAGCATGCATTTGTGACCTCCGTCCGACGAATGTCAATGACAGAACAAGCACCATCGAGAGCGCTCCGCCCGTCATTCGTCATCCCACCAGTAACGGTCCTCGCGCGACCGCCGCTGAATCGAATCGAGTTTCTACAAATGTTGGCGCCGTGATCAAGAGTGAGTTCCACATTTTCGATCGACTTTTTTCTTTTCGTTTGTGCTAGACGTTCGTATGTTTGCACCTGACGACGCAAGGCGCGCCGCGTCTGTAGGTTGCCGTTCGCAGGATGTTCGCATTATGAAACCTCACATCTGTGGAAAGCTTCGCTCTATCACACAAATCTGTGTGATGTGCACAGTTGTCGTAGGCCTCGTCATGCTGACACCGTCGCAACCTCAGCGCCCATCCCAAACAAACGCCCGGCTCATTGATGCAAGTGCGGACTTACCTTCAACACTGCAGGAACCTCAAGTTCTTGATGCGCTTGATCTTGTTGCAATGACTGATGGTGAGCTTGACAGGTTCGACCCGCTGCTGTTGAACCTCATCGTGGGAAGTGGATTGCCTGGCCAGAAACGCACCATTGAGGAGTATGTTCGGGTTGTTGATGAATGGGGCGAGAGGCTACGGGCCGCGCTTGGCGCGGCGGAGCTCCAGGCAGCTGAGTCCCCCCTCTACGTTGAAAATCCTGACCTCTGGCGCACGGGCAGCATGGCAGTTGCGCTTGCCGGGCCCAGTATTGGGATTACTTACACTGATGCCGATGTCGACAACGGCAGACCTGAGCAGCTGTTCGCGTGGGGGCTCATCGATTCCAAAGAAGGAACCTGCGCAACTATGCCAGTGCTGTACTTGGCGATCGCCCATCGGCTCGGCTGGCCCCTAAAGGGGGTGGTAGGCAACGACCACATGTGGTGCCGCTGGGATGATGGCATGACTCGCTTCAATCTGGAGGCAACAAGCGCGGAGTCTGATGGCTCAACAGGATCGTTCGTATCGGTTTCCGATGAGGACTACGCCCGAGACCTGGGGCTGCACGAACTCGGCAAGGCATACGGCGCCGACCTCGCGTCGCTCTCGAATCGCCAACTGCTCGGCGTTTTCCTCCAGCACCGGGCAGGCTATTGGTGGGCCCACAAAGACTGGGAACGGGCGGAGGAGGATCTGCTCCTGGCACGCTCGTGCTTCCCGGAGAGCCGCGACATTTTTCAGTTTCTTGTCATGGCGATGGGTCGGCGGGCGGAACTTGCGTTTACGCTGGAGGAACGCCGGGTGATGGCGGCAAGGCTCCTGCCCCCAGCCAGGGCCTCCACGCGATTGGAACAAATGCCTCCGAACCAGGTCCGACAGGAAATGCAACGGCTGAACCAACGGAGCAGGAATAACGAATAGCCCGTGCTCGCGCGAAGGAGTATCGCAATCATGAACGCTCGCTCAATCGTCACGCTATTGCTTGCTCTCTGCACGTCGCTGTGCTTTGCGCCGGAGGCCAACGCACGCTGGTATGACGCGAAGACAGGGCGGTGGATTACGAGAGATCCATTGGATGCCACGCTGCCGAGTCAGGGCTCACTTGAGCAACTCCCGATGATCCTTTGGAAAGACGGGACAGCACTGTATCAGTACGTGCGCTCACGACCGATTACTACACGAGATCCGATGGGGCTGTGCCCATATCCAGTTCCAAGTTGCATTCGGCAAGAAAATGATGCCGGGAACTACGAGTACGCCCAAGAATTATTGCGGGAATACCAAAAGAGGCGACCACTCTGGAAGCTGGTGGAGTGTGCCAACTTTGCTGTCGATGTGGCGGACGAAGTAGCCAAGGGAATCAATGTCGATTATGGCATTGCGGAAGCGATTTTCAACGAGGGCGAGTGCTGCAAAGATGGTAAAAAGCACAAGTATACCGCGACCGGAACGTCGCTGCGCCTCGGTGCTCAACTCGGAATCTCGTATCGCGCAGGGGTGAAGGCAGAGTCGAGTGAGTGTGAAGACGAGGGCTCTCATTACCGCGTCCTTGTAGGTCCTAGCGTCAAGGTGGAAGCAGGCGTACCACTAAAGCTGAAAGTTCAGGGGGGAATCCACGTTCTTCCCGGAGGTGAGATTCGAGCGTTTGGAACATTCAATGCCAAGACCGCCCTTCCAGTCAAATTCTCACTCAACTTTGGATCGCTGATCGAATGTGGCCTCAAGGATGTAAGAGGACTGATCAGTTTGGCAGGAGAAGTCGGTATTGGTGTCGGAGCATCGGTTGGTGTGATCGAAACGTACAGCGTCAGCCTTGAGGATACCGGTCAGTGCTGCGAATGATCACGAGTCTGTTACTCGCGCTCCTTTGCGCTGGCTGCTGCGCGCCCACGCAGCAGCCATGTGATCACTCTCCCGGCCTGCTCGGGCACTATTTGGAGCAAGCACAGCTTGCGGATGAGTCCATTGCGTTCGGTGACTGGGATCTTCCCACGCATATCACACTCACGCCGCAATCGTTCTGGTGGCCTGAAGAGGTCAAGACAGAACCGCCCTCGCTTGAATTCGTGCTTGTGCTCCCACCCAAGAAACCCCTACGCATTGGAGAACACGAACTCCCCGCGCCGAGGCGTCCTTACTACATCGCAACTACAGAGTTCCCCCTGAGCTACTTCGCCATCGTCGCAGGTTCGCCCGTCTCAGTCACTGCTACATCAATGGCAGAGAACATGCGTTACCTGGATGTGCTCTCGGATTGGGCGGACGGTCTGGAGAGAAGGTCAGCAAGTTCCTGGCCGTTGAACGAGAGCCCACGCACGTACATCACAAGTCCTGCACGACCATTTCTGATCACGCGAATGGAAGAGATCCCGCAGGTGTGCTATCTGACTTCGGTTGGCAGCGGACTCGTCATCCGACCACCGACTTTGGCAGAGTGGATATGGGCATGCCGTGCAGGGACAGATCAAGCGGACTGGTGGGGTAACTCGTGGGAAGACCGACCCCCAGATATTTCGGGGAGGGCGCGAAGCACCTTTGATCCTCGCCCAATCCACCTGGTCGGTGAAGGAGTTCCAAACCCTTGGGGTCTTATCAACCTCTATGGCAACGTCGCTGAAGTCTGTGACCCAACACCTGAGGAACGCACAGCACTTCGGCGCGCAGGCATCATGAAGATGGCCGAGCTCATCGACTATTCGAAGGGCAATCGCATAGACGCGCTCAAAGTCGCGAGCGGCATCGACGGTACGGGCTATATCTGTCTCGGCGGAGATGTTGGAACACTGGACATGCGAATGGAGCAAATGTGTAGCGAGTTGGCTGCCCTTGCGCCCCTTCAGTTGCGCACCATTGAAAGTGATGATCATGTGGGCTTGCGATTGGTCATCGAGATACCTTCGCTCCCAGAGCTGTCAAGATGAGAGGGCTACTTGATACCACCCTGTGCGGTATGGAGACCCCCATTGTGCGAATCATCACGGACATCTGTGGAGCGCTTGAACAACATCGCCGGATCGATTTCGGGTGCGGTGCGGTCGTAGTCGGCTTGCTTTTTGCATCATCCCTGTCTATTGCGCAAGTGAGCAATATTGCGACAGTGAGGCTTCCGCCACAGGTTTCGCTTCCCGATCTTGTCGAGCTTGCAGCCCGAGAAGCCAACCTCTCGCTGAACTATGACGCCCAGCAACTTCGCGGCCAAGTCACGTTTCGACTCGATGGGCCAGTCACGCCGGATGAACTCTGGTCAATCACGACAAGCGTGCTTGACAGCCGAGACTTTGTCGTCGTCGAAAGCGCAGTCGACAGTTTATATGAGATTGTTCCGTTACAAAGTGCTACCAAAGCGCTCAGCCGAATCGAACAGCCTGCGGCAGACATGGCCGCCGGACTCGATTCGCACGCGAGCTTTGGTTCAGTCGTTTTTCCGCTCCAATCTGGCGAAGCGGAGTCAGTCATCGCCGCGATCAAGCCGATCCTGAGCGCCAACGTCGGCCAAGCTCGGGCGATCGGCGATGGCAGTCTGTTGCTACTCACAGATACATCGCGCCGCCTGCAGATGATCAAGGACTTGCTTCCTCTGGTAGATCGGGCTGACGACACAGCCGAGGGATTCTTCCTCGAACTTGACAACATCCAGGCCAACCAAGCGGCCTCGATCCTCGGCACGATTGCGGCCAGCGGCACAGGAGGAGCACTACGAAAGCCGGATGACCTGCCTCGGTTCGTTGCAATGCCGACCGGGAACATGTTGTGGGTCGTCGCTCGCCGCGCACAGGTCGAAGAGATCACAGAGCTTGCCCGTTCGATCGACCAAGCTGAGGAGCTTGAAGTACGAACGTATGCGCCCCCACGGGGAGTAGCGCCTCGCGAGTTGGCAGAGGCCATTTCTCAAGTACTCGAACTTGCCTCAACAAACAGCACCGGCACAGCAGATCAGCGGACTCGTGTCGCCACGCAGCAACTCACAGGCTCGGTTGTCGTGCGCGCGACCGGGTCGCAACATTTGAAAATCGAAGCGATTGTGGAATCCATTGCAGCTGCACCGGCTGATGCGCGACAAGAGCTCCGTACATTCGCGATACGAAACCGGGATGCAGCCGAACTCGCCGCGACCCTGAGCCAACTTATGGATTTCGAGGTCTTCGACGCAAGCGCGCAAGAGCTCGAGGACCAAGCCGGCCAAGGAGCTGGACGCGCGCCGACTCCGCCGTCGACGCCCAACCCGGACAAGCCCCTCTCACTCACGGTCGATTCCGCAACGAACTCACTGCTCGCCGTTGGAAACGCTTTTGCAATTCGTCAACTTGAGCCTCTCATCGAGGATCTCGACCGCCGCCAGCCCCAAGTAATGCTTGAGATCACACTTGTATCGATTAATGAGGGCCGAACGCTCGACCTTGGCGTCGAACTCGATGGCATGTGGCGCAATGGTCGCACCGTGACCAACCTTGCATCACTGTTCGGCTTGGGCAGTGGCACTGGCGGCACAAGTGCCGGCACGGGGTTCACCGGCAACGTGATGCAAGCCGGCGACTTCGAAGCGCTCGTTCGCGCAGTTGAATCGACGAACGCCGGACGCGCAGTCAGCATGCCACGCCTGCTCGCCGACAACAACCAACCTTCCACCCTGCGCTCGGTCAACCGTGAACCCTTCACCGCGATTAACGCCTCTGACACGGTGGCCACCACGAGCTTCGCGGGCAACGAGGACGCCGGGACCACGATCACGATCACACCGCAGATTGCTGCGGGTGATCATCTCACACTCGAGTACAGCCTGGAACTCAGCGCGTTCACTGGGGATTCCCAGACGCTGCAAGGCGGCGGCGTCATTCCCCCGCCTAGCCAGGAGAACACCCTCCAGGGCAAGGTGACCATCCCGGACAGCTTCACTGTCGCGATCGGCGGCCTGCGATCGGTGAATACAGGCGATGGCCGCACGCAAGTGCCCGTGCTCGGCTCGTTGCCATTGATCGGGGCTTTGTTTGGGTCAACGAGCGAAACACAATCCGAAGCGCGGTTCTACGTCTTCCTGCGGGGTACGATTCTCCGCGACGCGAGTTTCGCGGGGCTGCGACATCTTTCTGCCCGCGAGCTTGCCGAGGCCCAGGTCGATGACGGCTCGCCACGCGTGCAGCCGGTGTGGATCGAATGAGCGAGGAGGGCGCGATGTCAGCCGTCTCCATGCCACCTCTGCCAGCGCAAGCCACGACTCCTGTCGATCCAGTCCTCGCAACGGATCTCTTCCTCACGCGCGTGCCACTGACCTTCGCGCGCGAACACCTGGTCCTGAGCCAGGGCGTGCGCAACGGGCAGGAGATCATCGCGTTGACGGGCGGCGAAGGCGACTCGGTCGTCCTCCACAATCTCGCCGTGCGCCTGGGTCGGTCCTGCGTTGCAGTGAGTGCTGACGCTGAGTCCATCGCCCTGGCCATCGATCGGCTTGCCGAACAGCACGAAGCCGTGCAGTCGATGACGCCCTCGGACGGATCATCGATCGCAGAAGAGGACACCGAGGTCGACGCGGATCTGGAAGCGCTGCTGAGAGCATCGGACCGTGACCTCTTGAGCACGCAGGGCCGAGCGCCTGTCGTCCGACTCGTGAACGGCTTGCTCTTTCGGGCACTGCAGGACCGCGCCAGTGATGTGCACGTGCAGCCCGAAGCCGACCAGGTCGCCGTGCGATATCGGGTCGACGGCGTCTTGCGTGATGCCCAGCGCCTGCCTGCCAGGGCGCTCGAGCCCATTGTTGCGCGCGTCAAAGTCATTGCCGGCATGGACATCGCCGAGCGTCGCCTTCCCCAAGATGGTCGGACAACCGTGACGATCGGTCAGGCCGCCATCGACCTGCGCGTAAGCACGCTCCCGACTGCGTTGGGCGAGCGGCTCGTCATCCGTCTGCTCGACAAGCGCGATCGCGGGAAGTTTGAGTTGTCGAAGCTCGGAATGCCCGAGCCGATCCAACAGCATTTCGAGCGTCTGTGTGCATCGTCCCACGGGCTCATTCTGGTGACGGGCCCAACCGGGTCCGGCAAGACGACGACGCTGTACAGCGCCCTGCGCCGCTATGACACGCGCGAGCTCAACGTGATGACGCTCGAAGACCCCATCGAGTACGAGCTCCCTGGCATCAGCCAATCCCAGGTCAATCTCAAGAAGGGGGTCACCTTCGCCAGCGGCTTGCGCCACATCCTGCGCCAAGATCCCGACGTGATCATGGTCGGCGAGATCCGTGACGCCGACACTGCACGCATCGCCATCCAATCCGCGCTCACGGGCCACCTTGTCTATTCGACCCTGCACACCAACAGCGCTGCCGGCGCCGTCTCGCGCTTGGTCGACCTGGGCGTCGAGCCCTATCTCATCAATGCCTCGCTGCGCGCCATTCTCGCCCAGCGCTTGGTCCGTCGGCGCTGCACGTCATGCTCCGATGTCAACCAGGCATCCTGCGAAGCCTGTCACGGGACCGGCTTCCGCGGCCGGATCGGCCTCTTTGAATTGCTGGTCATGTCCAACGCACTACGAACCGCGGTGCAGATCGGTACGACCGTGAGCGAGTTGCAGAAGCGTGCGGAAGCCGAGGGCATGACAACCCTCCGCCGAGCTGGACTTGGACTCGTCGAACGCGCGGTGACCACGATGGAAGAGGTTGATCGCGTGACCCTTCTGGACGCCGAGGAGATCGATTAGCACGAGTAGGATGACATGGCCATCTACCGCTACATCGCGATCACGCCTACCGCGTCCGGCAAGCCCCTGCACAAACGCGGTGAGATTGCCGCAGACTCGCCCTATCAGGTGCGGGCCACGCTCCGGCAGATGGGGCTCCTGCCCCAGCGTGTGGATGAAGTGCGTCGACGCCCGCATGCAGGGCTGTTGCGGGGCAGACTCACGCACATGCTCCGGGATCGGCGCACTGCCGCCGTGGCCGAGCTCTTTGACGGACTTGGCGCCCTGCTCGGATCAGGTGTGACCTTGACCGATGGGTTGGAGCTGCTTGCGGGCGCCAGTCGCGCCAGGGCATCGACATTGTGCCGCTCACTTGCCGAGCGCGTTCGCCACGGCGATGGCCTGGCGGAGGCACTGGCACCGCATGCCGATTGGTTCACGCCGGTCGATGTCGCCATCATCCGAGCGGCGGAAGAGAGTGGCACGCTCGGTGAGACCCTGTGTGAGCTTGCCGAGTCACTGTCACATCGCGATGAGCTGCGCACCCGACTGGCCACTGCGCTTGCGTATCCGGCGCTGCTGCTGGTCTTTGGTCTGGGCGTGGTCATCTTCCTGACGACAGTGACACTGCCCCAACTCGCCGCGGTGCTTGCGGACGCGCAGGTGGCCTTGCCTAGAAGCACACAAGTGCTGCTGGGCTTTGGCAGGGCAATCACGCAACACCCCTTCCTTGTCGGAACCGCGCTTGCACTGGCCGTGACATCGTTTGTCTTTTTGATGCGCCAACCGCGCTTTGCGCGCATTCGACTCAAGGCGCCGGTCTTGGGCCCCGCATCGATGCGCGCCCAGCTTGCCGCCGCAAGCGCGACCCTCGCCCGCCTGCTCCGAGCGGGTGTTGGGTTCGCCGAATCGATCGGGCTGGTCACACCGACCTTGGGGAATGCCGCACTGCGCCACGCCTTTGAACAGCTGCGCAAGGACTTGGCCGCGGGCCGATCCATCAGCCAATCGCTGGCGACCGATGGGCTGTTTGAGCCGGTGTTTTGCCGCGTCATCGAGGTCGGCGAAGAGAGCGGCGAGTTGCCCGACACATTGGCTCGCCTCGCCGAGCGCTACCGCGCCACCGCGAAGCGCTCGATTGATCGGTTGGCCGCCATCCTGGAACCGGCGGCCATTCTGATTCTGGCCGCGGGTGTGGGGTTCGTCGTCTACGCCGCGATCGCCCCGATGCTCCGGATCACGCAGGCACTGTAGTTCAGCCCTGTATAGATAAGGTAGAGATTGGCATGGTTATCGGATGCAGCAAGGACTCAACCCGGACGCGCACCTCTCGGCGCGGACATCACACCGCCTTCACGCTCGTCGAACTCTTGGCCGTCGTGGTGTTGCTTGGGCTGCTCATCAGTGTCCTCACCGTGTCCTTTCGCGGCCAGACCGCGCGCGCCAAGGTCGAGATCGCCAAGACCGGGATTGGCGTGATCGTCAATGCGCTGGAGACCTATGCCATTGAGACGGGGTCGTTGCCAACGCTCGAACAGGGTCTCGATGTCCTCACGCGCGCGCCAGAAGAACGTGGTGAGCCCTACCTCAAACCCGACAAACTCCGTGACCCCTGGGGCAATCCATACCGCTACATCATCCCGGGCCCGAGCAGCACCTACCAGGTCATGTCCTACGGCGCCGACGGTCGGGCAGGCGGCTCGGGCAACGACAAAGACATCACGAGCGATGATCTGGGCAGCAAACCGCATGAGGCCGGACCATGAGCTTCACTGCCCGAACCCATGTGCGCTGCTTCACGCTCATTGAACTCCTGGCGGTGCTGGTCCTGCTGAGCAGTGTTGGCGCTCTGTCGATCGGCGCCCTGGGACGGTTGCCGAACGTCCACCAGGAACGAGCGGCCATCGATGCAGTCATGCGCGCCTGGGAGCGTACGAGCTTGCTTGCGCGGCGCAGCAACGGGGCCGTCTTGATGAGCGAGGGCGAGATGCTTGTGGCCGACGCACCCCAACCCGCGCCGGCTCCCACTGCTCGCGCACTGACCGAACATTTTCCACGGCGCTGGCGGGTCGAGCTCAACGAGGATGAACCGATTCCATTCGATGTCAACGGATACAGCACGGACATCCGGTGCAAAGTCACCAGGCCGGATGGAACGCAGATGTATTTCACATTGCTCGGCGTCACTGGCCAGCGGCTCGATGAGGACGAAAGTCCATGAGACGCTGCGCGTTCACACTCCTGGAACTCCTCGCTGCGCTCGTGATCCTGAGCGCGATCGCCGGCGCCTCGGCTGCGCTCCTGCGTGATGCACGCGCGATGCAACAGGACGCCTCACTTGCGCGGGACGCGCTTCGCATGCTCAACCAGTGGGAGGCACTCGGTCGCCCCGGCCTTGAAGCGGCGCCAGAAAGCCCACCAACAGGACCAATCTGGTCATGTCGTGACAAGCAGAACCGCCAGTGGTGCATTGGGCTCCAATCAGATCCGGACGACCGCCCGACGATTGAGGCTCAGGCTGACCGAGCGGTCCTGGCGGTGGATGTGCAGTGGCTCATCATCGAGTTCGAACAGCCTGGCGGCGCGCCCACCGAGGTCTTGCGAATCCCTCGCCTGACTCTGGCTGAGCCAGAGGAGTTGTCGCAATGACGCGCAGGGGCATGACGATGCTCGAGCTCCTTGCGGCGCTGGCGCTGCTGTCCACGTTCGTGGTCGGTGCGCACGCGTGGATGATGTCCATGATCCGGGCGCAGCGTGTGCTTGGCGACCATGGTCAGGTCTTCATCGACCGCACCCTCGCCGCCTTGCAGCAGGATCTTGACGGCGCCGTCGAGATCCAAGTGGACGAAGGGCACCAGTTGACCGTGCGAACGGCGCACGCACTCCCCGGCGATCCGATCACGGACACTGGCTGGCAACAGGTCACCTGGGCGCGTGATGGCAGGAAGCTCGTTCGCACATGCGTCAGCGCGCCAGGACGAGCGATCTTGGTAGACGTCAGCATGTTCGAAGTGCTGGACTTGGAGGAGGCGCCGAGCAAGCCACGTTCATTGCAGGTCAGGGTCAGCCTCTTGAAACATGACCTGGCCGGGGAATTGCACTGGAGTGCATTGGAATGAATTGTGCGCCGCTCACAACTCGGCGCGGGATGGCGCTGTTGCTGGCCCTGCTGGCACTGTCCATCCTGTCACTCACGGGAGTGGGCCTCCTTCGCGCCGCCTCGACTTCCAGGCTTGCAAGCACCACAGACACAACTGATGCCGCGGATCGCGCCATCGTGCGCGACCTGTCGCACATGATCCTCGCGCGACTCCGTGAACAAGCTGGCCCGGTTGCTGATCCAGATTGGTTGCAACCCGGGTCCTTGACCTGGCTTGAGCAGCGTTTGGATGCAAAGACGTTGGTGCGCGTACAGGCTCTAGACCTGTGTGGGCGGCTGCGGGTCGACCAGTTGGACACCTTTGCGGCGTCGGGATTGCCGGCTGCCGTCAGGCGGGCATTGCGCACCGATGACATCGAGCTCACAAGCGGTACCCGTCCGCTGCTTGAAGCGATGCTGACAGAGCAGCCGCCGGACGACCGCGCGACTGATCCGTGGCGCTGGGTGACGACGCATGGATCGGGCGCGATTAGTCTGCACACGGCGCCGCTGCCGCTCCTCCGCGGCGCGCTCATCGGACTCGAACCGACTGCCACGACGCAAGTGCTCGCAGCGCGCACTGCAGAGACGCCCATCCCCGCAGACCTCGCCCAGCGGCTCATCGCAGAGCGCCGCCAGCAACGACGCGCCGGGGGCAACAATGACCGATTCGTGGCCCTGACTGATCGCTCCGAGGCGATTGGGATCACGATCACGATTGCACGCGCGGGCCTCTCTCCCAGGACCTGGTGGCTCGTGGCAAGCCTGGAGCCCGCAACGCAACGCAGCGGACCGGGCTGGCGTATCGTGGAGCAGCGAAGGGTGGTCCTCGATGCCCCGTGAGCGATCGACAAACTACGCACGGCCCATCGGCCCCGGCAGTCGAAGACCACTGCCTGCTGGCCTCGTGTTCGGCATTGCCCTCCTGGCCTCCATCGGCGCATGCATTTGGGCGCTGCTGGGTCAACAGGATCGACCGCCGACGTTCGTGTCCACACTTGCCAACGAGACCGTGAAGACGACACCTGGACCGCAGGCGTCTGCAACATCAGATGGGACCATCAGCCCCGACGTGCAGACCGTTGCCCTGTGGACGGACTTGTTTCCCAAGCCCGTGGTGCCGGAGCCCGAACTCCCCTCGCCACAACCTGTGCTGGCGGTCGAGCTTCGCGCGTTGGTCAATCCGCTTCTGGCAGGCGGGTATGCGTTTGTGTTTGATCCTGCGGAGAAGCAGTACCTGGCCCTGCATCTCGGCGACGAGGCCCCAGGTGGCGCGGTGCTCGCTGCGATGGATGAACAGTCGGCCACCTTTGAACTCAATGGCCGTCATGTGAAGCAGGTGCTTGACCGATGACCCCATCGCTCCGACCTCAACCTGCTGCGCTCGACGAAACGCTCCTCGAGCCCAAACCCACCGCGCGCACGACACCTGGCGAGGCTCCGATTGGGCTCGGGGCCGACGCCTGCTACTGGGCGATCCTCGAGCATCTGCCGGATCGTCTGAGCGACTACGCGCTCCTGGCGGCATTCGAGCAATGGCTGCCGCTGCCCATCGATGAGATCGAAGCACGGTTCGTGCGACTGGGTGATGGCAAGGTGATCGCCTGCGGCGTCGAACATGCACTGTTGCAAAGTCTGATCGAGCAGATCGACGACGTTTCCCTATGCCCGACAACCGTGCCTGCGTTTGTGCAGGACGCCGCCGACGGCATCGATGTAGCCAAGATGATGGAATTTCGGCGGGGGCAGTATGTGCCGAGCCGCATGGCCCACCGGCGACGGCGACAACATGCCGGCGCTATTGCGCTGGCGCTCGTGACCTGCGTCATTGTGGCGGGCGGTTTCTGGCTTCGCGCACAGTCAGCGCAGGCGCAGGCACACGCAGCAACGATGGCGACGTCGATGCTCGTTGATGCGGCCCTCGGACTGGCAGCAGGCGCAGCGACAGGTCTTGATCCAGCCCAGCGGCTCGACGCCGCGCTGCGTGTGGTCAACCAAACCCAGCAGTTGGGCGCGATGGCGCCTGGTGACCAGGCCCCCAACTATGGCCAGTTGCTTGC
>JAGQOH010000015.1 GCA_020427635.1 Phycisphaerales bacterium | reverse complement strand
CTGGTCCCCGGGTGCAAAAGGTCTCCGGTGCGATTTTTCGAGTGCGGAAAAACGATTAGGGTTGGGCCCTGGCGTTCAATCCGGCTGCGTCTTGATCTGTTCAATGAGCCAAGTCATGACCGATTTGACGCGCTGACGCGCTTCACCACCCGACAACAGTTCCAGACGAATGCGCGCAGCTTTCTCCATCACATCAGCGTTGAACTGCACGCCAGGGATCTCGTTGACTCTGTCTAGAAGCTGCTTCCTCATCGATATCTCATGAAAGGGCGATTTTTTGCGCAACCACTTGAATTGGAAGCTGAGAACGCCCTTTGTCGACATGCGGCAGACGTGATACTTGATCTTGCCCCGCTGGATCGTCGGCACAACTCCTCCGGTTTTCCCTTTGCCAAACCACGCGTAGCTCACCATTGGTGTTACCCAATGCAGCAGGTCCTCAGCCGTCTCGCGCACGCGAACCCCGAACTGCTCTTCAAGTGCAGCCATGAAACTCGACTCATTCCATTGACTTCCAGAACTTGTGCTCGACGCTTTCTTCTGCCGCGCAGTTTCGGTCTGCCCAAGCACTCTCGGTACCAGAGTCTTTACACCTTGGCCGACAAACTGCTTCACTTCCACAGCAAGAACCTCTGCGGGGTCCATCTGCTCGTTGAGGAACTCGACTACCCGACGAAGCTCGGGAGGTATGAGGTCGGCAACAAAGACCATGCGTACCCGACCTGCCTGTAGGTTGGTCTTGACTTGGTGCCAGAATTCATCGGTGTCTTCATCAGTGCTGAGAAATGCTGCCAGCACTTCTTCAGCATCTTCGTCATTGCGCTCGCACCGAGTCTCAAACTTCGCTCGAATCTCCTCGACGGGCCAGTAAACGACGGCATTCGCTGCGTAGTCGAGCATCTGACCAACGACTTTGCGCCGAACATCTGTGTTTGAGCCACGCTTTACCTCGATCAACGTAGGGACGGCATCCTGATCCAAGAATAGGTGATCGAGGGACCACCTTGAGGGGCCATCCTCCTCATCGGGTACGGCCATCTCGCGCGTGATGAGTAGCCACCGGCGGGGCTCATCGCCATTGATCTGCTCGCCGGCGAGGATGTCCGGGTGCTCCGCCAACATCTCCTGGAGAAGTCGCTCGGAGTCGTAAGGAGCTTCTTCGAGCGACACCAGGTCAGATCCCTCATTGAGCAGATATATGCGGCCTGTCATGGCTAGACCTCAAGACATCTCATCGGACGCTTCATCCGGCTGAAGCGACGGCGCCATTATGTAACGAGCACCTCGCTTCTCACCCATTCGGATGACGCGCCCGTCACCAATCAACTTCGTGATCAGCCTGGTCCATCTTTGAGGATCGATCGATGTCCTCTCCAGAATCTCCTGTCGGGCGACCGGTCGATCGGCCTCGCGAATGCACTCTATTAGCTCTTCCTCTTCCCGGGGGGACTCCACCCATTGGCTGCTGCCATGGACACTTGCGCTCCCCTCAACGAACGCAAAGGGAGTCGCATGGGCCTCTTCTAGTCCGACAGACATTTCATCATCCGGAGCATCCACCAGGTCGGGTTCTTCGTCTAGCTCATCCAAAGCCTTCCACTCTTGTCGGAGTTCAGAAGCACGCCGCCGAATCCTGTCCAATAGCTGATCGCCGCTTTGCGATACCGGCACGTTGTCATCCGCTGCACCGATGGGCGTTACGCCGATGTCGTCGAGACGCCGGATGACATCAGCAATACTGGATGCTGGTGCACGGAAATACTGGCTACCGCGTATCCTTACAAATCGCCACCCCAATCTCTCAAGTACCTGTTGACGAGCCAGATCATCATCAAGTCGGTCGAGCCCGTGATAGGAATCCCCGTCGCATTCGACCGCTGCCTTCAGTCCATCCGGCCCAAGCACCACAAGATCTATCTTGAGCGAGCCAACTGGCCACTGCGGCACAACGCGATACCCGCGATCGGTCAAGTCCTTCCCCACTCTTCGCTCGAAGTCCGAATCTGCATGCCGATTGATTTGGGCAACTTGGCGACTGGCAGCACCAGCATCGCGTGCGTGCCGAATCAAGCGAAGTCTCAGATCGCCCTCCTTCAGGTCACGTTCGTCGATCGAGTGCACCACCCAGAGCTGGTCGCGCGCGCGGCTCGCGGCGACGTTGTAGCGCTTCTCGCTGTCGATGTCCCGCTTCAGGCGAAGCGGACCTTCTCCAGAGCTATCGACCAGCGAAAGGAAGATGACATCTCGCTCATCACCCTGAAATTGGGGCGGGCTCCCACATAGTATTCGAGCAGATTCGTAGCGCGATTCTGAGACGTGAAGGCGCAATACCTGATCAATCGCTATAGCCTGCTCTTCGCCGAGCATTGTGATGACGCCAAAAGACGCGCCACTGTACTCTGGCTGATCCAGGCACGCTATTAGCAGCGAAGCGATTTCCTCGACTTCAATCTGATTCGTCTTCCGCTCGGACAGCCCCTGCACACGATGCTCAATCACCGGGGGCCGTCGGGTCACCGCTGAGCAATCCCGCAGCGGCTGAATTCGCCCCTCATAAGACAGCTGGTTACTGAATTCAATGATCTCGCCTGCGCACCGAAAGTGCTCTGTGAGCAAGTGGCGCCCCTTGAACGATTGACTCGCGAAGTCGTAGATCGAGAATCGCCCAGTAAACAGCTCCCGCGTCGGAAGTCCTTGGAGATGTTCATCGATGAGCTTCTGCGTCTCCTCGAGATTCTCCCAGGAAATCGGGCTGACCTGCTTGTCATCCCCGACAACAATCGCGGACTCAGCTAGGCTCATCGGCAGCAATCCCATGATGTTGCTTTGGCTTGCCTCATCGATGATGACTACGTCGAAGGCGGTATCTGAAAAATCAAGGCTGTCGATCGCCCGATTTGTGGTCATAATCCACACTGGCACAGCACCTCGAGCTTGCATCAACAAGCGTCTCGCTTGCAACTTGAGCTGTGTGGATCGCTTTCCAGACTCGTACCCCCTCGTGCTTACCGTGCTCAGCCAGCCCTCAAGGGCTTGCATTTCGGAATGGCGAATACGCTCGTGCTGGGACGCCCAGGCCGAGGTTTCCACGAGGTCTGTTGTCTTCGTTCGGAGCTGATCGCGCAGGTCTGTCACAAGGGATTGCGCATCAGCGATCGAAACGCAGGAACGTTCCTCAAGGGCGCCCGAGAGTTGTGCGCAGAGCCAGGCGTGCTGCGTCGGGCCAGGAGGAGTAGGCCCCTCATGGCCCGAGGTCCGACCTTCGATCGCACGGACCCAATCGGCAGCAGCTGGCCGCAGCTTTGCCAAGAGTTCGGCACGCCTGTTGACGCGCCCTGACTGCTTGAGCAGGTGTTCGAGATATGAATGCGCATGCGCATACCGATCTCGATCTCGGTCCCGAACAGCTTCTGCTGTAGAGCGAGCCAGTCCGCTCAGGTCGTCCTTGGTTTCAATCGCATCAAGACACCTCACCAGTGCATCGAATCGCGCCCGAGCGACAAGAAGCCGCTGCTCGTGAAGCTTGCGTTGCAAGACCGGGAGAATGTACTTTTCTGCGCCCTCGATGAGACGCTCGAATTCTGAGAACCTTCCCGCCTTCGGTTCGACCCGTCGAAGCGCAGAAGGCAATTCGATACCAACCTCCGACATCGCGCTCAAGGCATGAGCCCAGCTCTCTTCACTCCAGTTGAGCGCCAGCTCGATCTGGTCCGCGTGCTGCCTGATCGTGTCTTCGGGACGCTCCCCCAGATCAGCGTCTCTGACATCTGGTACGTCGTGCATTGCGGCACGCCAGTCGCGAACCATTGCATCTCGCAGGGTGGCAGCCTCAATGCGAGCCTCCACAGCTTTGAAGTCGTCGACAGTCACCGGTGGGCGCTGAGCGACAGTCGATCCCTTCGCAAGTTTGGACCAATCCGGGCGCAAGCGAATGGAAGCTGTCGCGATCAGCTTGAAGATCTGACCCGTTCGCCCCAGTGCGTCCTGGATCTCTTTGGCCGCATGCTTCATCTGCTCCGTGCAGAGTTCGAGGGGGACGAGCGCTCCTCGACCCATTGCAACCGCTTCGTTGGCCTCAATGTCTGCTGCTCGGGTTCGGATCGTCCCTACAAGGCTTCTCCAAGCGAGCACCTTGGGTCCGCCGCGGCGTCCGGCGTCCATGCAGTCCAGAAGATGCACTTGCTTCCGCAGTCTGAGTACCTGCCGAAGCGACTTTCGCACGCATTCTTGAGCACGCGCTAGTGCCTCAACGTCGACCTTCGAGTCACTTCTCCACAAATCGGAAGGCACTGTGACATCGACCTTGCCCAACTCGGCTTCCTCTCCCAGCAGCCGATCGAACTCACTCGGGTTTGGAAGCTCTTCAATCGCGGGCAGGTGGCCACTCAGGCTCTCCTCCTCATCCGGTTTGACCAAATCATTCAGTCGGTAGAGCTCGTGAAGCTCATCATCCGACAGAGGACATGGGCTGTCACAGGGAATGATGCCCGGTATCCACGCGCTGTCTTCTTCCAACTCCCGAACCCTTCGTGCAGCCTTCGAGGGTGAAAGTCCCTGACCATTCACAACTATGTCTGTGTATTCGGAGGCAACCGCCTGGCGCAGAGCCTTCTCAGCGCTTTCGAGCTCATCTATCAGGCGATCGCGCTCCCGAAGCAGCCTGTCTGCCCGCCTACGGAGATCGTGTTTCGAGGAAGAAGACAGCCGCGTCGTAATCCCCTGAACGGACTCTTCCAACTCGCGCTTACTCTCACTATCGCTATCAAGCACGCTTACACACAGGGGCCGGAGTTCCGACGGCATTTGCTCTCTAAGTACGCGCAATGCCTTTGACGTATGGCTGACTACCAGCGTCTTGCAGCCTTTGGCCAAGAAGTGCCCGAGAATGTTCGCAATGGTGTGTGTCTTGCCGGTGCCAGGTGGTCCTTTGACAACCACGCCGCCCCCAGCTTCAAGGTCTGAGAGGATGCGCGTCTGGGCCTCATTGGCAGGCTTGGTCAACAAGAAAGCACGCCGAGCTTCTGTTTGATCTGACACTCCCTGCAATGACGAGGCGGAAGGCATGCGGCTAGACAGGCCTCCGGAAGTCAAAGGTGCCGAAAGCGGTGGCGCATCATCGTCCAGACCGACAATACCGGCGATTGGGCCTGGAACATGACCCTGGTTCTCAATTCGACGAATGATGCTGTCAACTGCATCCGCGATCCTCGCGGTTCGAGGTGTGAGAAGCAAGAGGCGCTGGTGCCATGCCTGTATGTGATCGGGTTTACCTTGTGCCGTTGGGGAATCGAGTACTTCAGCATTTGGGAACAGCGTGTTCAAATACTCAGCCAGCGTCGCCCCAACGGCCGCCGCGTCTAGTATGTCCACACCGTCCGATTTGAATCGTTCACGAAGTTCGCCCAACGCCCTGGCGTCCAGTTTGTCGATCGTTCTGAGGAGGGCGGTATTGAGCTCCGGGGGTTCGTCACCTACGAGAACCGTGAACGACGGTTCTTGCGGATCAAACACGAGTTCTGCTCGCTGCGTGAAGATCGGATGCAGTACCGGGCCGCTCGAACCGGTCCCCCTCAATACTCCATCTGCGATCACCAGAAGGACTCGCTCTCCTTCTCGCTTCAAACGACCACGAAGCTCAAATAGACGATCGAATAAGCCCGCTGCTTTCCGCGCGGGCAGTTCTGCCCTTTGCCACTCCGCTCTTCGGCGGCTCCACTGCTCGAGCAGCATTGGCCTCGATGGATCATCCTCAAATCGGACTGTTACCGGATCCTGGTCAATGAATTCATTGCGTGCTTCAAGGTTCTTTAGGTCGTTAAATGGGTCCCGCCAGCCTGGGAGAATCCAAGGTTCAAGCGCCTTGGGCGGCTCTGGACAGGTTGTTTGGAGAGGCCGTCGAACGCGAAGTGCAAACTCAGCTTCAGCGTCTGGCGTGGACTCGGGCGCATCAATTGATGGGTAATCAGGCAAATCGGAAAAGGAGAGGCGCCAGAGCGACTTCCTCCAATCTGTATTGACACCTGTGCCCCGTGCGTGCCACGCCTTGACAAACTCAAACACCGAGGCGACGTGCTTTGCTTGTTCCATGGGATCGGGCGTCATTTCCTCAACCTCCGCAGCGCACAAGCACGCAGGCAGACGTCATGTTAATCATGGCGACAGCAACACATTACCGGTGCGATGCAGCACCGAATCAATCTCGTCAAGGGTCAGTGCAACGTCGCAAGTCCAACGTCCAAATCCACCGTGCTCATTCACCGCCTCGATCCACTCATTCAGAGCGCGGCGCTTCGCACGATTCTCGTCGTTGTCTTGCCCCTTCGTCTCAAGGACAAGCATCGTTCCATCAACCAAGCGAACGAGAAAGTCCGGCCGAAACCGCTTACGCGCGCCGCGGAACTGATACCAAACTTCAAAGCCGAGATGGTCGTTCTTCGCCCACGCCTGCACGATGCCGTCGTAATCGTCGGAGTCCAATCGGGAAGCGTGATATGCCTCCCAAGTACTGTCATAGACGCAGAAGTTGATGTGACTTCGGCGGGTAAGTTCGCAGGGCTTGCTTGTGTACCAAGCTGGCATATCGCCGGTGCAGCGAACCGGCTGCTCCTCATTGAACACGGGCCGTAGGCGAGGTTCATCTTCTTGCTCCAAGACGTTCTGCTCTTTGATCACTTGATATAGATGTTCGGAGACTTGCGTGCGGTTCAGCGCCATCATGAGTCGCCGGCGCAGCTCATCTTGTTCGAAGAGCGCCGGCTCGATCTGTAGGCGATCGGATTGCAGAAACTTCTCATACAAATCGATGAGCTGAGTAACTAACGACGATTGGCTACCTCTCCACTCCCCCTTCATCTGCGCAGCTGCGTCTCGAGCACCTTCGAATGCAAGGCGCTGAAACCGAAATTCCTTGGCCAACTTCTCGAGTTCAATCCTGGCGATCCGCGAGAAGTCCTGCTTTCCATCGACTGTCGGCGCCAATTCTGCCAGCTGACGCGTATCGGATGCCTTGAGCGTCAATACCGGAACCTTGGATAAATCGACGTCGAGCTCGGGGGCATACACTCGTTCGATTTTCAGGATGTTCGGCCAGTTGATTTCGAAGTCGGCCGCACGTTCGGGGAGCGCCTTGATCTCTGTCTTTGGTGCTGGCGGCGGAGGAGGCGGGCCGTCCTCGCGTTCATGAGGCATGAATGAGAACGGGATGCCGAAGATGTTGACATACTCCGGCGTGAACCGGTCTTGCCCCTCCACCATGTCATACGACGTGCGTCGCAGGCCTCGTCCAACCACCTGCTCACACAGCAACTGACTGCTGAATGCGCGCAATCCCATGATGTGTGTCACGGTCTTGGCATCCCAGCCCTCAGACAGCATGCCGACTGAGATAACGTTCTGAATGTGAGCGCCCGGTTCTCCCGCCCGACCGACGGTATCCACCTCTCGTCGCAGTTGCTCGGCAAGTTGCTTTTTCGTCAGCTTGACGATCGGAGCGTCGTCATCTGAGTCTTCATCATCGCCCGCCGAGCCCGCATCTACGACTACTGGCTCGTCCTGCGCCTCCGCCTGATCCAGTACCTTCGAGTCAATGTGCAGCGTCTTGTCGGGCGCACAGAGTTCTTCGATCAGTATTTGGCGATGGTCGAATGCGTACTTGATCCGTGCCGCGGTCTCCGTGCGATTGGCGACTGTGATCATCACAGGCGGCACCTGGTGCCCCTTCTCCGCCCAATCTCTCGCGGTCTCACGCCAGTCGAGCCCGAGCAAGTAGTACGCCTGCGTCACCAGATCGGGCAGCGGAACCTCGGGGTCTGCTGGGCTGTTCAAGTCATCCGCGACATCTTTGTCCCGGAAGATGTGATACAGCTTGGACTTGAACGTCTTCGAATCGACTTGCGCGTCGTCGCGGATCACCACACGCGGCGTCTTCACCATCCCTGACTCAATCGCGTCGTTCAGCCCGAAATCGCTCACGATCCAAGGGAACAACTGTTCGTCGCTGCTCTTCTTGCCAGTCGGCGTGAATGGTGTGGCGGAATAATCAAAGCAGGCCTGGATGCCGCGCGCGCGGTGGATGCGATCCAATCCGCCGACCCATTTTGTCGCCTCCTCCCTATCGCTCTTCGATACGCCGGGCACACCTTTTCCCTCGGGTACGCGCCAAGCGTGGTGTGCCTCGTCGTTCAGCACAAGGATGTTCCGCGCATTGGCCATGTCACCCAACACGCCGCGGACATAGGCCTCGTCGCTCTTGGCGCCTCGCTTGTCAACGCCCTTCTTCTTGGCGATCTGCTCCTCGGTTTCCCAATCCAGCTTGTGCCAATTGAGGATCAGTACCTGGCCTTGGCGCAGGCGCGACATGAGCGCATCAGGCACGATGCCGAACGCTTCGTAGTAGTTCTGCTCCTCACCACGAGCCTTGTCCTTCTGCTGCGACGGATTCAGCACGGACAAGCGGCTGCGCACCGTCAGCCCCGGCGCCACGATCAATGCCGTCTTGCTGAAGCGTCGATCCTGCGGGTCCGCCAGCTTGTTCAAGAACTGCCAGGCGATCGTCATCGCCATAACAAGCGTTTTGCCGCCGCCGGTCGCGAGCTTTGTGCAATAGCGCGTGAACGGCCCGCCGTCGCCCGGCACATGCACGCCCGCGTGATCCGCAGGCGAAGCCTCCGTCAGCCAAATCAGCGTCTCGATCGCTTCAAGCTGGCAGAAGAAGAATGGATACTTCCTCGCGTCGTTGTCATACCAATGCTGCAGCAGCCGCCGCGTCGTTCCCGTCACGCCTGGCCATTCCTTGGCTCGCCAATCCTTCACGCGCGTGCGGATCATGTTGACCAGCGGCAGATCCTTGAACAGCCCCGGATCGTCGTGCGCTTTCGAATCCTCCGTCGCAACCATGTAACCCGCCGGGCGGCGCTCGCCTTCGATCTGCACAAACTGCTTGTGCTCGCGATCGTACTTCCAATAGCGCTCCGGCTCGCGATATGGCGAGTTGATGATCAGCGAATCCGGCTGCTTCAGGCGCTTGGTTTCGCGGGCGCTCATTGCCGCGCCCCTGTTGCGACGCCCGGCAGCTGTCGAATCACCAAACTCTCAAAACCGCGGTCGTCCACCACCTTCACCGCGATCTTGCCGTGCTTGCCGGCCTCGAAGGGTAGACTCCGCGAGCCGCGATACGCCTCGATCAGGTCCTGATCCACCTCCGCCTTGAGCGTGCGCGCGAGGCGCGACCACCCGTCCTTCGGCCCGGCCATCGGGAAGAACACCTGCCGCGGATACAACGATCGCTCGTCGTAGTCCGTATCCAACATCCACATCGCGATCTTGTCGGGGCCGCCCGAGTCGATCGTGTCATCCTTCATATTGAAGTAATCAAACCCGTTCACTTCGACCACAAACTTGCCGGCGTCATCGCCTTCGGTGAGTTTCTCGACCATCACATCCGGCTGCCCAATGAACCAGAAGCTCTCATTGCTCGAGCGCTTCTTCTTCAGGTCGCCCGTGTGAAGGTCGTCATTCATCTCCGCGCGATAGAAGGTCATGCCGAGGGCCGTACCCTTGATCTCGTCGATGTCCTTGGCGGCTTCCGGATCAAACTGAAACGCCGCGAACACGACATGCTTCGGCTTGGGGTGCAACGACGCCGCCTCGCGCCAGGCGTTCTCGACAAAGCGTTGCTCCATCGGCGCGTGCTCGGGACCGAAAGCGATCATCACGCGATCGCCGCGCTTCCATGCTTTGCCGCGGAACTCGCCGTCCTCCTTGATCTCGCCCTCGGCATGCAGCCACTGTGCGCCGGGCAAAGGCTCGACGCGCACGAACTCCATCTTCATGCCGCCTTCGCCGCGGGCGCCGCTCTTGAGCAGCTCATCGCGCCATTCGCTCTGACGCAGTGTCTCACCCTCGCGCGCGACCGAATCATCGCTCGCAGGGGGGAGCGACACATCGGAGATGGGCGCAACGACCGGCGCGGGCACCGCCTCGACGGTGAAGGGCCCGGTGACGCGCACGCGCGATGAATCCTTGTTGGGCTGGTCATAAAGCGTTTCCTGCGGGGCATACTTTGCGATCGCGCGATCGATCTGCTCGCGCGTCATGCCCTCCTTGATCTCGGGGTTGTTTGCAATGCTCTTGAGCGTGACATGCGGCACTGTCTTGTAGACAAACCCGCCCGCGACACCCTGTTCCGGATGGGCAAGTTCGTAGTAGTCAAAGGCAGATGTTGCGAGGCGCTGCTTGGCGAGCGCGACAGCGACGCGCGATGTATCACAGGTGATCCAGCGGCGTCCCCATTGCTCTGCAACGAACGCGGCCGTGCCGGAACCGCATGTCGGATCGAAGACGATGTCTCCTGGGTCAGTCGTTAATAGGATGCAACGCTCCATCACCTTCAACGATGTCTGAACAACATATACCTTGTCGGAGGCCCCACCAGTGTCGTTCCAACTATTGGTAAGCGCCGATACAGGAAAGTCTTCTCTGTAGTAGACCCAACGGAGAGTACTCCCTGAGGCGATGAGTCTTCCTGCCCGTTCCAACGACTCCATGCCTGAGCGATTGGGCTTCCAGCTGTACCCCGTAACCGGCTCAAATGTTCTCCCATCAAAATCAAACGAATAGATACAACTTGGAGTGTGGCCAGATGATGTTAGGGAGACCGTTATATAGCTAGTGGCGCTAGCTGGAATAGCGACATTGCTCCGCCCTGATTCCAGCAGCCGTTCTAGTTTTCTTACCGGTTGAAACGCGGCATCGACGTCGGTTTCCGACTTGTCCCGGTAGAGCTGCCGAAACTTCACGCGAGCTTTATCCCTTGCGTACCACACCAGGTAATCACAAACCGCAGGAAGCCCGCTGGCCCCTAGTCCTCCAGTTTTTCGTACAGCAATCAGGGAGAAGAAGTTCTCTACTCCAAACACCTCATCCATCATCTCCCGCACATGATGCAGATTCTCATCACTGATCTGCACAAAGCACGAGCCGCTTTCGTGCAGCAGCTCGCGGGCAAGGATCAGGCGATCGCGCAGGTACGCCAAGTATGAATGAATGCCGAGTTCCCACGTGTCGCGGAAGGCCTTGAGCATTTCCGGTTCGCGCGTGAGGTCTTCGTCCTTGCCGTCCTTGACATCGCGCTTGTTGACGAAGGGCTGAAAGTTGCTGCCGTAGCGAATGCCGTACGGCGGATCGATGTAGACCATCTGCACTTTGCCGGCCATGCCCTCCTTTTCGAGCAGTGAGTTCATGACGAGCAGCGAGTCGCCCGCGATGAGGCGGTTGGTCCATTCGTGGGCGTGCTTGTAGAACTCAACGGCTTGGCCCAGGCGCGGGTTGAACTCGGGCTGTTCGAAGAGGCCCGGCATCTGACCATTGCCGTTGCGCGTTTTGACGGCTTCGAGGATCGTGCGCGGGTCGATGCGCTCGTGGACGTGGAGCGAGACGGTGGGGACATCGAAGCTGGTGCGCTCTCGTTTGCCGGCCCAGTTGAGATATGGCGCTTGGGCCTTCTTGAGTTCGGTGAGGGCGGCTTTGGCGGCTTCGAGATTGTCGGCTGCGAGGCCTTGCTCAATGACGTCGGCGAGCTCGTCGCGCACTTGCTGCGGATCGAAGTTGAGTTCGGGATCAAGGTGCGGGTCGTAGCGGTATTGAGTGCGGGCGCGCTCGGGCGGCGGCGGCGGATCGGTCTCGGGTGTGACGAGGCCGACGGGCGGGTTGTTGAGGCGCTGGGCGCTGTCGTGCTCGTATTGCTCGACCTTGCGCTTCTTGCCGGCGGCGGGCTTCTTCTTGGTGGTCCGTTTGGCGGCGGGCTTTTTGGCCATGGTTCGGGCATGGTAACGGGAGGAGGGACGGCCTCAACTGGACACAAAACTGAGGTTGGCGATTCGAGTAGGCTGTTCGCAAGTCGGCTAGCGATCTCCCCCGGCGGAGGCTCGAACGTGGCGATACAGAAACAAGAGTTCTATGAGGGGGCGGCCCTTCACCGGCTTGTGCGCGGCGGCGAACTCGCAACGCTGAAGTCAGAGCCGCCCTTCTTCCTGGTCAACGACCGACTGCTTATCCACCTCAAGTACTGCACAAAGACGCGAACGCCTTGGGGATTCACGTTCCTTCCTGAAGAGCAGCGCACACTCGCTGAGAGAGCAGAGAACGAAGAAATCGTGATCGGGCTCGTGTGCGGAGGCGATGGTGTTGCGGCGCTTCCAGTTGAGGAGTACCTCTTGGTCGCGCCTGTTCAAGATTTATCACTTAGGATTGCGTGCCGCCGCCGTCATGGCGAACATTATGCCGTCTCAGGCCCGGCGGGTGAACTTAGCAAGAAGGTCGCGCCAAGCGCATGGCAGAGGTTGCTCAATGGATCATCGTGAACAGGTCACTCGTCTGCTAGAGGCACAGATCGGCCGCGAGACCGAGGTGCAAGACATCTGCAAGACGGCAGATGAAGTTGCCGGCAAGTGGGTCGACCCCGTCAGCGGCGGCACGGAAGAGATCAACGGACTGGTCTACGGCCTCGTTCAGAGTGGTAAGACCGGCGTTCTGTCAATGACGGGGGCGATTGGCGCCGACTGCGGCTACCGCGCGATCATCGTGCTGACCTCGGACATCAATCCGCTCTACGAACAGACGCTCGGCCGGATTAAGGAAGCCTACCCCGGCATGGATGTCATGGGAAAGAACGACTTGAAGGACGCCCAGACGTTCGTGAAGCGATTGCGAGGGAGTACGTGTGCAATTGTCATCACAAAGAACAAGAGCATGCTCACGAAGCTAGCTGAAAATCTGCAAGCTGGAGGCATGCGCGGCCTCTCTTGTTTGATTATTGATGATGAAGCCGACCAGGCGAGCCTGAACACCAAAGCCAAGAAAGCTGATGGCACGCGTAGCCAGATCAATGATGCTATCGCGAAACTTCGAACCTTCTTCGAAAAGAACACATACCTACAGGTGACCGCGACTCCCCAAGCATTGTTCCTGCAAGTTCCCGGCCATGAGTTCCGGCCGAAGTTCACAGTACTCAGCCACCCGGGAAGCGACTACGTCGGCGGGGAAGACTTCTTTGGCGAGAATTCCCAGTTGGTCAGAGAATTTGATATCAACGACATCACCACGTTGTCAGCTGGTGCACAGCCGACACCGAATCAGTCAATCCCTGCATCACTGCTCAATGCACTTGATACATTTATGATCGGCGCGACTTTCAAGCGCATGGCGGATGTACAGCAGAACTGCGCCTTCCTTTGTCATGTCAGCTTGCGCAAGGATGACCATCGGCATATCGAGAGCCTGCTGTGGAAGTACAAGCTCGATGTTGCGGAGCAGATTAAGTCTGGTAGAGATGCGATTCGGCAGCGGTTTGAACGGGCATACAACGACCTCGTCGCGACGCATCCTCCATTACGGGATACCCCACTTGATGCGATTCTTGAGCAGATCGCGTTCTTCTCTCCTGGTATCGCAGTGAAGCTTGTTAATGGCGAGACCGATGAGGATGTCGCGGTGCGATCTCCGTACAACCTCTTCGTCGGCGGCAACAAGCTCGGGCGAGGCGTCACGATAAAGAACCTGCTGGTCAGCTACTACGGTCGCAGTCCCCGGACTCCGCAGGCAGACACTGTTCTTCAGCACGCTCGAATGTACGGGTATCGCCGTGACGACATTGGCCTGTTGCGACTCTATCTGCCGCGCGTGTTACACAATGTGTTCCGGGCAATCTACAAGATGGAAACGAGTTTACGTGACCTCATTGCAAGAGCGCCGAGTGAGGAGTTTCGCGGCGTGTACATCCAAGGCAACCTGAAGGCAACGCGAGCAAATGTGCTCGCGCCCGGCGCTATTGGAACCTATACGGGAGGAAGCATTTACAACCCGGCTCAGGTTGTCCGAGACCGCAGCGCGGAAACATCGACCTCTGACATTGACGAGATGCTCCAGGGAATTGACAACAAGACGTTTGTCGAGTTGCCGCTTGAGCAGATCACGGCGTTAATCCGCAAGACTTGTCCCGATCAGACTCAATCCGAGTTTGTTTGGGATCCGAACGCAGTGGGCGAGTCGATACTTCAATACGGCAAGCTCTTCAAGCAACCGACCGGGTATGTATACATAGACCGAGATCGTGGCATTCGCGAGAATCGTCGCGAAACGCAAGGAATCCTGGATGGAGGAGAAGCGGGCCGCGTGCCGTCAGGCAAGTTAACGCTCTTCATGCTTCGAACGACACCCAGGGGAGATGAGCACGCGGCATGGTGGCCGCAGGTAAGATTCCCCGCAGGCGCCTATGCCTTTGCCTTTGCAGTTTAGCCTGCGCTAGCGCGCCCGAGGCTACTTGAGAGCGCGGGCATGGGCACGGATGAACCGTGGCGGAAGCGCGTTGCCGATCATGGTCGCGATCTTGACCTTACCCAGCTCACTCGGGAACTTGTAGTACTTCGGGAAGGACTGCAGGAGGGCAGCCTCGCGCATGGTAATTGCTCGATTTGCGCTCGGGTGTAAGAAGCGGCCTTTCGAAGGATTGAAGCATCCAGTTGTAATCGTGGGCGCCGGCTCATCCCATGCCATTCGCCCGTACACATCTTTGAAGCCGTCCGAATGCCGATGGCAGGTGAGCTTCAGACGACCGGGCAATGACTCACGCCCTCCTCCGTCACTGGGAATTGCTCGGATTCTTGCCGCAACCAGGCGAGATCGCTTCTCCGGCAGATCATGGAGCGAGTCCCCGCTTCTGCCTGCGCGGGGGAGCGAGCCGATGGCGTCGCGCACGGTTCGCGTGCGCGATGCGGGTTCCGCAAATCGGACCGCCGAGACTCTGCTCGCGAGTAGAACAAGGCGTTGCCTACGCTGGGGTACGCCGTAGTTCGCAACATCGATCACGTCTGCTTCAACAGAATAACCTGCGTTCTCCAGCGCATCCCTAAAACGGCGCAACCGCTGATCTCTCAACAAACCTGGGACATTTTCGAGCATGACACGCTTCGGTCGGAGCCCGAGGACTAGGCGCTCGAACTCGAAGATCAAGTCGTTCTGGCGGTCACGTATCCTCCGGGAACCGTTGTAGGTGCGAAGCTTGGAAAAGCCCTGGCATGGGGGACAGCCACCGATAAGATCCAGTTGCCCGCGCCGAAGGCGCAATCGAGACAACACGTCATTGACCGAGACGCGGCGAATATCGCTGCACCATAGCAAAGTATTCGGATGATTCAGCTCGTAAACACTAGCTGCAACGGGATCGTTCTCGATCGCTCCGACGACGCGGTAGCCCGCTCCTTTGAGTCCCTGCGATAACCCACCGCAACCGGCAAAGCAGTCGAACGCTGTGCGCTTGGCGATCTGTTCATCCCTCGGGAGGTGCTTCGGAGCCATCGGGGTAGAATAGTACCGAGTAAGACGCGAAGGTTCTAGCGTGGGTAGCTGCCATGGACCGTCTATCGCAAGAAGAGCGAAGCGAGAACATGCGCCGGGTTCGCAACTGCGACACGGGACCTGAGTTGACGGTAAGACGACTGGCACACAATCTCGGGTATCGCTACCGCCTTCATAGAAACGATCTTCCGGGCTGTCCCGATCTCGTGTTCCCGAGAAGGATGTGTGTCATCTTCGTCCATGGGTGCTTTTGGCATCGACACAATTGCCGACGCGGCAATGCCATGCCGGGAACTAGAACCGCTTTCTGGAAAGCCAAGTTTGAGGCAACAGCCAGGCGAGACCGGCACACAGTTCATCAGCTGCGCCGGAAAGGCTGGCGAGTTCTCATCGTCTGGGAATGCCAAACAAGAGATCACAATGCCCTGCAAAAACGGATTCGACAGTTCCTCGGCCCTTACTAGTTCCCTACTGAAAAACTTGAGACGCGGAGATGACATACGAGAGGTCGTGAAGCCGCTTTTGTGACGACGTGCCTAGTGCATCGAACGCCAGAACACCGCCGGCAAGCAATGCACCGGCAATATCATGGCCGATACACGTCCAAACAAGCCCCGCCACTGCGCACATCAGTCCTCCTGTATTGGACAGGTATTCTCGACCTGATCTTTCGATCTCCCGCCGTGCCTCTTTAAGCGACTCGACCCGTTCAGAGCGAGCGACTCTCTGTAAATCGAGATCGAGTTGCGCCAGGTCCTTGGCGAGCAGCGCGATCGCCAATCGGTACTGATCGAGCGCGCTTCTATTCTGCTCGCGAAAACTGACGAGCTCATCGACCGGGATCGGGCCGACGTTGATTCTCAGGGTCTCTACATCAGTGTTGATAATGTGAGCATACTGATCTCGGCGCACCCACTCGCCAAGGAACTCTCGGCGGTGCGCCCACGACCTCGTGCTGTGAGCAGGAGTGAGCTGTACACCGAGTGCTTGCCCGCGCCGCTGAGCATGGGCGGCAATGACACTCAATACGAGCATAATCACTCGTCGATCTACTTCCAGGGCAGCGCCCTTCCCCTTCGCGAGGCCGCGATCGCGTAGGTTGCTGGCCAGCCGGTCGACGGTGCGCCCGGCTACATGCGAGCCGAGCTTCTCGACATATAGTGAATCAGTGGCACGATCCTCTCCGCCACGCCAATCGAGCGCAGCCACTATCTTCTCCACGTCGCTGGCAATATCGCCAGCTGTTTGAGCGTCAACCAAGTCCGTGGGCCGAAGAACTCGCAAGCACTCTGCCTTGCGCATACCGGCAATTACAGCTTCATCAGAATGCTCGAATGCTTCATCTTCGCGTTCGGGCACAAGGACAGCAATGCCGTCAAAGAACAGGAGCATTGACTTTGCCCAATCGGACGACTCCCAACTGATACCATCCGAGTAGTACGCGTAGCACTTTGGTGAGGCTGAGATTGCGTGGTCCATCATGTCCCCTATAGCTTCGGATATCTCAGGTCACACCACGGGGCGCCTGCATCGTCCAATTGTAGCTCGAGTGTCTCAACAGTTCGTTCAACGTAACCCTTGATGAAAGCATGCCTAGCAGTGCATGCTTTAAGGTATTGGGAGCCAGCTGAGTCAGCGGCAGCAAGCGGTAGGCCTCCCGCTCGGGCGCGCCGAGGCGTTTGGCGACGACGGCGACGCTGTCGCCCGAGCGGAGCAGTTCGTTGTGCCACAGGTAAGCCCGGCCGATGGCGGCGACGATGTGTGGTTGGGGTTGCGGGACAGAGGGCACGACGAGGTCGCTGCCATCCGGCGCGAGGATCAGGCGACGGTGATCGATGCGTTTGAGGCATGTTTGGATCGTAAGGACGACGGTTACGCCGCGGTCGTCGACATCAGGCACAAATGAGCATGTTGGCACTGCTGCATCTGGCTTGTCGCTGGATGCCTTCGGCGCATTGGTGCGATGTTCTTCCAACGCATCCGCATGCAGTTCGACCTTGAGCTCCTCAGGGCCGATGGTCACGAGCTTCACGACGTCACGGACGAGCCGGTCACGATCCTCGGATGCCCAGCGTTCGATTTGGCACTGGCTATCGCGCCGCATGTGATCGAAGACGAGGCCGCGCACGATGTCGTCGATGTGCTCTGCGTTGATCGACTTGATCGGGCACTTGCGGTAGCCGAGCTTGATCGCCTTCTGGCTGACGTAGTAACGGATGATGTGCTCGCGACCGTCCTTGGCAGAACGGCGCACTGCGCTCGGGCTCATTGCAAAGTCGTCGTGTGTGCGCAGCTTGCCCTTGAGCAGGTGCGTCGAGCTCACGCGCTTGCGATCGGCAGCCTCTCGACGCTGAATCAGCTCCTGCACACGCTGCCATGGCCTGACTTCGATGATCGGTTTGTGTTGGCCGGGCCAGAGGTTCGTCTCACCGCCGCGCGTGTGGCGAATCTTGCCGATGTAGGCCGGGTTGGTGAGGACGCGATAGAGGTACTTGGCGTCGAGCGGGCGGCCGCCGTGCCAGCGACCTGAACTCGCACTCTGCCATCGCTTCGTTGTGTGCCCCGCGTCGTTGAGCTTGGTGGCGAGACCTAGCAGCGACTGATCCTTCGTATACGCTTCGAAGATCGTTCGAACGAGCTTCGCTTCGGTGGGTTCAACAGCGATCTTGCAGTCGCCGACGTGCCGATAGCCAAGCGGTGGCTGCCCACCGACCCAGAGCCCCTTCTTCTTGGTGGCCGCGATCTTGTCGCGGATGCGCTCGCCGGTGACCTCCCGCTCGAACTGCGCAAAGCTGAGCAACATGTTAAGCGTCAAACGACCCATCGATGTCGTCGTGTTGAATTGCTGCGTGACGGAGACGAATGAGACGTCATGATCATCAAAGGTCTGCATGATTTGCGCGAAGTCGTGCAGCGACCGCGACAGGCGATCAACCTTGTAGACGACCACGACGTCGACGCGTTGGTGCTTGATGTCGGCAAGGAGCGCCTTGAGCGCCGGGCGATCCATCGATCCGCCGGAAAATCCGCCATCGTCGTAGTGGGTCTCGATCGCCTGCCAGCCTTGGTGCTTCTGGCTCTTGATGTAGTCGATACCTGCTTCGCGCTGAGCATCGAGTGAATTGAATGCTTGTTCGAGGCCTTCCTCGTTGGACTTGCGCGTGTAGATGGCGCAGCGCAGGCGGCCTGGGCGTCCCCCACTCATGCCGATCCGTCCCTCTTGGAGCGCTGTGTCACACCGAAGAAACGCGGGCCGGACCATTGCGTGCCGGTGATGAGACGCGCGATCTCGCTGAGGCTCGAATAAACCTTGCCGCGGTATTCGAAGTGCGAATCGGCGAGCACAACAACTTCGTGCGTGCGGCCGTGCCACCTGCGGATGAGCTTCGTGCCAGCCTGGAGCTTGGCGCGCGATTTGGGTGAAGACTGGGGCCGGGCGCGCTTCTCGCCGCGACGCCTAGGTTCGGTGTTGAGCTTGCGCATGGCAATGCCCTCGCGCTCTGCTGCGCGGATGGCCGCGTTGAGCAAGCGCTTGGTCTCGGCATCGAGGCCGCCGAACTGGCGCTCCTGCATGGTCCATGCGATCTCGCGGATGAGCACCTGCTTGACCTTCGGCGGCGGCTTGGTGCGCTGGCGCGGAAAGTATTTTCGCCAGAGCGCATGAAGTTCATTGAGTGAGCAGTTCGGCAGATCGCTGGGCTGAATGGCGTCGAGATCGCGCACGTTGGCCTCCCTGGCACTGGTGGTGGCGTGTTGCCACAGTGGGCCAAGGAGGGGCAGCTATAGCAAGGCGATTCCGGCGTGCTTGCCGACTTCGGCGCCACTTCTGGGCACACAGTGGGCAACTGGGCCGACCTCGCAAACATCCTCGAAATGATGCCCAAATTGCCTTGCTTTGTGGCGCGACATCGGCCCTGTATGGACGCACACGGGCGGCGAATGTGCTGCCCTTCATGTCCACGAAATGGCGCATCAGCGCGCCAAGGAGATCGACGATGGCAACGACAACCAAGAAGAAGAACGCGTCAGCAGCCAAGCCCGCCACGAAGCGCATGCCGCGCAAGGCGAAGGCCGAGGCGAAGCAGAGCGAAACGTTAGGCGCAGCTGAGACCAAGCCGGTCAAATCGCCCAAGCCTTCGAAGCGCACCCAAGCAGAGCCCCGCCGCGCGGAGGAGTCCCCGAAGCGAGAGCGCTCGCGCCGCACTCCTTCGTCCGGCAAGCAAGGCATGAGCGCGCTCGACGCCGCGGCCCAGCTGCTTGCCAAGGCCAAGCAACCCATGCGAACCCGCGAGTTGATTCAGCAGATGGAGGCGCAAGGACTATGGACCAGCCCAGGCGGCAAGACACCCGCATCGACGCTCTACTCAGCGATGATGCGCGAGATCAATCAGAAGGGCAGCGAGGCGCGCTTCAAGAAGGTTGAGCGCGGGTTGTTCGCCGCACGATAGACCAAGCAATATCCCATCTTGTCTGAAGCGCCCTCAGCCGATTGAATTCCCAGCTGAGGGCGTTCTCGCGTCTGCGCTTCAGGTTTCTACTTCGCGGTCTGACGCATCGCCTTTGTTACTCGATCAGCTGCGCCCGGTTCGGTCGGACAGCCGAGGCTGATCCATGCTCGCAGTTCGTCCGGCGAATACAGCACACGAGAGCCGATCTTGCGCGACGGTATCGCCTTGCACTTTGTGATCGACCACAGCGTTCTCGCACCGATGCCGAGCATACATGCCGCATCGCGGTTGCCGATCAGCAGCGGGACGGGCTTGGCACTGACACCATCTCTGTTTGCAGTGCTTGATTGCCGAACTCCATCATGCGCCATCTCACTTGTACTCACCACGGGAATCTCCTTTCTAGGGTGTGCTCCATTTCGCCCGGGCCGGGCCAGCACGACGACCTGCTACTTTGCTCGCCCTCGCGCCGAGCACCGATGCGATCCTGCTAGCATGGTGTCGTTGGGAGGACAACATGGCGATATTGGCAAACGCTCCGGAAGAAACCTACGAAGCACTTCGACGCATTCGAGAGACGACGCTTGTTCGCTTCGACAGCCTCTTTACGCCAGAGCGCCCCATCTGGGGGCTTGACAACCTGCGGCGCTTCGACACCGATTTCGTGCAGAAGCTCGACACCGGCGAAGGTACATTCCTCGAGAAGTTTCGGGATCAATTGGCTGGCGGGGGTGATGATCTCATTCAGCTTGGTGCCGAGATGCTCTATGTCCAGCAATTCTTTACAACTATCACGGGACAGGCGAAGAAGATTGACAATGTGCGCTCGGTCTTGGAGTGGGGCTCGCGTAGCGTGGAAGTTCCCGACTGGGCAATTGCTGGCGTTCGACATGGCCTCGCGGGGGACCAAAGCTTCAACCAGCATCGCCCCTTTCACTTAGATTGGATCAACTCGTTCCTGATCTATTGGCACGATCACGATCAAGACGTACGGTCGCGCCTCCTTGCAGATCCTGTTGCGTTCCGAGCAGACGTCTTTGCGTTCGAGTTTGACCGCAAGGCTTATCAACCCATGCGCGAAGCATGGCTCTACATGATCTTCCCTGAATACTTTGAGAACATCTCTTCAAGGAAGGACAAGAAACTGATTCGAGAGGCGTATAGCCGCTTCTTGGCAAACGGCCCAACCGAGAACATCGATGCCGATTTGTTGGTCATCCGGCACGGCCTTGAGAAGGAGCGTGAGCCCGGGTTCCATTTCTACCGCATGCCGTTCATCCAAGAGTGGAAGTCCGCGAACGGCGGGACGCGACGCGGTACGAAGAAGGGTGGGAGAGGGGGACCAACCCCTCGTCCGAAACCTACTGCTCTCAATGAACTGGGCGCTGTGCTCTATCTTGACCCACTCGATATTCTCACGGAATGGGCGCGCCTGCTCAAAGACAAGCGCCAGTTGATCATGCAGGGCCCCCCAGGGACGGGCAAGACATTCATCGCACGCAAGCTTGCAAACGCGATTGCTGGCGACTCTGAACGCGTTGCTCTGGTGCAGTTCCATCCGTCATATGCCTATGAGGACTTCGTTGAGGGATACCGACCTGCCGGCGCCAATCACTTCGAGCTGCGGGATGGTCCCATCAAACGTCTTGCCGATCGAGCGAACAAAGCACCTGATCAAACGTTCGTCCTCGTGATTGACGAAATCAATCGCGGCAACCTGGCGAAGGTCTTTGGCGAGCTGTACTTCTTGCTGGAGTACCGAGACGAGTACATCACGCTCCAATACTCAGAATCGACGTTTCGATTGCCGCCAAATCTGCTGATCATCGGCACCATGAACACCGCCGATCGCTCGATTGCCCTGCTTGATATGGCGCTGCGAAGACGCTTCGCGTTCGTCGATCTCACCCCAAGCCAGCCCCCGATCAAGGGATTGCTCAATCGCTTCCTGGACGACAACGGCCCTGACATGGTGTTCTTGGCCGATATGCTCGATGACGTGAACCGCATCATCAATGATCCGCATGCGGCGATCGGGCCGAGTCACTTCCTTATCAAGGATCCGAATCAGCTCTCAGAGGAATGGGCGGAGCTGACATGGAATCACTCCGTCTTGCCGGCGCTTGCGGACCGGTTCTTCGATGATCCAGGGAAAGCCGAGCAGTTCACATACAAGGCGGTGCGCTCCCGGACATCGACCGATGAAGTAGACCCAACAAGCACGGCTGACGACGAGGATGATGATGAGTCACCGACGTCTAACACTGACTGAGTACAAGACGCTGCCATCTGTGCAGCTCTCGCCGACCGAGCGAGATGCGCTCCAGCAACTGCACCCGGGCCTTGAGGTTGCACCTACAGTCGGGACGACCGACCGCTACGACCTCACGCCGGATCAGCACATCGGCGTCATCGCGACACCGACGCTCGAATTGGAGATCCGCCCGAAGATTCCAATGCAATCCGTAGCTTTCATGGTGTCCTATGCGTGTGAGCTCGTGAATTGGTCGGAGGCGGACGCTGCTTGGGCTCACGACGTCACTGTTTGTGATCTGGTCGCGCTGTTGCTCTGCCGAACGGTCGAACGCGCGACGCATCGAGGACTGCTGGCTGGATACCGCTCAGAGCAGGAGTTGACTTCATCGCCGCGCGGGCGCATCCGGTTCGAGTCGTACATCACCCGTCAATGCGGCATTGCTCCTCCGATCGAAGTCGAGCACGATCTATTCACGACTGACATTCTCGAGAACCGTCTTCTTCTGGCGGCGCTGCGCTTCATTGGCAGGTTTCCGTCGGAGTCATCGCAAGTACAGCGAGAGCTTGGCCGAGCGCGACGGGCATTCGGGTTGGTGCACGAAATGGTCGTTCACCCTGCGACCGTACCGGACGTCATGTTCACGCGGCTCAATGAGCACTACCGCCCGGCCATCTCGCTTGCTCGTGTCGTTCTGCAGTCAAGCTCGCTCGATCTTGGAGTGGGTTCCACGCAGGCGCGAGCACTGCTCGTCGACATGAACAAGGTATTCGAAGAGTTCGTGCGCATCGCCCTACGCCGAGCACTCGGACTCGATCGGCGACAGTGGCCAGATAAGGCACCGAAGCTGCGCCTCGATGAAGATCATCGCGTCCCGCTCAAGCCGGACCTGTGCCTAGTAGATGGCATCAAAGTATGTTGGGTTGGTGACGCAAAGTACAAGCGCCTGCCGTCAGGGGCATATCGGAACGCTGATCTCTATCAGCTGCTGGCCTACACCATTGCACTTGACCTTCCATCTGGCACGCTCATCTACGCGGCCGATGAGGGAGTGCAATCGGCGACGCATCACGTCAAACAAAGTGGCAAGCTGCTCCATGTCCGCGCACTTCAACTCAGGGCACGTCCGAGTGTCATTCTGAGTCAGATTGAAGCGGTCGCCTCTGAGATTCGCGAGGCTAGTGAGCGAAGTGCACTGGCACGACCCAGACCTGCGGGCCAGGGTCAATCGCTCCGGCAACCGCCATCTCCAGGGCATCAGGCCCATCGTCATGCGCTGCCAACGGAAACTGCCTAAGTTGATCAAGCAACAACTGGTGGCGACGGCTAAAGCGTAGCTTGCCGCTGGAGACCATTGGCTCAAGGCTCTCAATGCGCGTTCGCTTGTGAGCCACATTGTTCACTTTCTCGATACGGAGACTGATCCCGGCTGCATACGCACGCTTTTCAAGTTGATCGGCCATGAGTTCCTGGAACTGATTCGCCTCGATGTAGAAACTGTCAAGGGGGTAGGCCTTGGCGATTGCGATGATTCGATCGATTGCTTCATCCGGCTTGCGGCGGGCAATGTCGGCCTCGAGCACATAGGCGGCACCGTCGTCGAGCTCGTTGGCTACCACGACAATCGCCGTGTAGTCCCCCCTGCTGTGGCGCTTGCCCATGCTCGGATCGCAGGCTGCAACAACTCTGAAGTCTCGCCGAAGAGAATCCAGTACCTCCTTTGGACTGTCGAACTGATCGTCCCAATACCGAAATCGATCCTCATTGAACAAGCACGTTGCTGGATCGAGCGGCTCGTTCTGTTTCTCGGCCTGAAAGCTTGCTCGCCCCTCGTCGACACGCATCTCCATCAGCGCCAGATAGCCCTCACACTCTGGCCACAGGACGCTGGTGCCCGCGAGCATTTGCTCGGCGTTGGCACTGAAGAACACTCGCGAAGCATCTGGGCCCAACTTTCCCTCGTGTTCGGCTTGACCCGTTCGGATGGCCTCCCACGTCTCCCACAGCTCGGGATGCTCACTGAATGATTCAACTGCTTGATACATGCGCCGGTGCCAACCAGCAAAGCGCCCACCGGGCTTCTCATTCGTCAGGTTTGCCAACAGCGAGTCGTAGTGCACGATCGTGCCGACCACGACCACGTTCGTGCGGGCATCCCCCGCCTTGAGCAGCGTCCTGGTGAACCAATCGCGCAATTTTTCGCGCTGCTCGGGTTCGATGCAGGCATCCTGAGTTTCCAAGTCGTCGACGACAATCAGGCTCGGCCGGTCCTGACGATGCTTTGTGCCGCGCACACCCTGCCCCGCGCCCAAACACCTGATCATTACACCGTTGGTCAATTGGACGAGATTCTTCCGCCAAGGCGCCCCCTGTCGCCCACAGACCTCTGGAAAGTCTGTGATGAGCTTAGCATTGGTCTGTATCTCCTCGCGGATCGTGCGCAGGTGCTGCTCGGCCTGCTCGGCGGTCGCGCTGATGATCAGCACGAATGGCTCGTGCTCGAAGAGAACCGACCATAGGACATAGGCAAGACTGACGACCGTGCTCTTTGCGTGGCCGCGGGGCGCAGCGACGGCGATGCGCCGTCCGCGCTGCATTGTTGCTTCGTGGAGCATCTCGTAAAGCTCGGCGTGCATGCGCGAGCTTTCGGAGCGCAGGTGATGCGCGAGGTACACTTTGGCGAACGCATAGGGTGACATCGCAGCAAGCTTGACACGATGCGCGCTGACTTGTTGGCGAAGTTCAGGGACTGCACGTTGCAAGGTCACCCCCTTCCATGGATTCGATGTCGCCGATGACCTTTGCGTCGCCATCGATGAATTCGGCGTTGATTTCCTGGAGACGTTGGGCCTCCGCTTGAATCTCGGCAAGCGTTTGTGCCTCGCCGGTGTGATGAATCAGGTCAGCGTGGACGCGCTGGGTCGCCATCGGCAGGAAGCCGAGACTCTGCAGACGTTGAATCACCCGATCTCGAATATCGAAACATGCCTTCTCAGCTTCGATCTTGACAGCGGCGGGTGTTTCGCGATCGCGCGCCGTGCGCCGCAGGCGCGAAACCGTCGCTTCCGCCTCTGCGATCAGCCAACCCGCATACTCGCCCGCCAGTTGAGGATTGTGCTCCAGGCGATTGCTCTGAAGAATTGCCTTTCGATCCCGCTGTACGGTTCGGTCACTGACCTTGAGGACCTTCGCGATCTCCGCGACGGATAATCCTTCGCCGTTGAGGTGCGCGACGCACAGCTGGCGTTCTTCCGGTGCCAGGTTGCAAGGGTCAAGCACGCCGCTCTTCAGATCACGAATGATGTCGAGCACACCTCGATGCTCACGGCCTGGATTACGCTGCAGCTCTGTCATGACTTCACCGCCTCGAGCCGGTAGCGCTCGGCGATGTCCGGTGCAACTGCAGCTTCACCCGCGTAGGCGATGAAGCGGCGGACAATGAGGTCGCAATACACCGGGCTGATTTCGATGCCGAAGCATCGACGCCCCATGCGCTCAGCCGCGATGAACTGCGTGCCGCTGCCTGCGAAAGGCTCGTAGCAGATGTCGCCTGCACGAGTGTGCTGGCGCATGGGAATCTCGAAGACTTCAAGCGGCTTTGGCGTCGGGTGATCGGGCCGATCCGCATTGCTTGCGAGTGTGTCGACCTGCCAGACCGTGGGCAGACGACGCTTCTCAACACGCGACGGCATGTTGCCTTTGAGCCACCCCATCAAGCAGGGTTCGTGCTGCCACAGATACCACGATCGCGTGAGTATCCCGCGATTCTTCACCCAAATGATTTGTGCATGCACGAACGCACCGTGCTTGGTCCAAGCAGCTTCGAGCATCGCTTGGCGGCGGCTCGCGTGCCAGCAGTACCAAGCTGCATTGGGAGCAATAGCGTGCTCAACGGCAGTTTCGATGAACTTGTCATACAGCTCCGTGTTGGCGTCCGCATCATCCCAATGAACGCCATATGTGCCCGACCAGTCACGACAACCTCGATCAGCAGGTTTGGAGTTCTTCGATGAGCCCTGACGTCGACTTCGGCTCTTCTTGCCTAAATGGTTCGTGCCGTCGTAACCGACGAGATATGGCGGATCAGTCGCAAAGAGGATGGCATTGTTGCCATCCATGACCTGCGTCACGTCCTCCGTGTTGGTACAGTCGCCGCAGAGCAATCGGTGCTGGCGCGCGGGATTGGTACCGAGCACGATCAAGTCGCCAGGCTTGGTTACGGGAGGTCCGGCCGCGGCAAGCGCGGCATCGACGTCGAAGTCCTCGGGCGCCTCGCCAGAATGAAGGAGATCTCCGATCAGGCTTTGCGCTTCGTCGAGCTCAAAGCCCGTGAGATCTAGGTCGAGATCTGGCTCATCAACAAGCTCGTTCAGAAGCTCTGCGAGCTTGAGTTCGTCCCAATCGCCGGCGATCTTGTTGAGCGCAAGATTCAGCGCCTTCTCGCGCTCAGGCGACAGATTGACTACGACGACTGGCGCTGTGACTGCACCTTGAGCTTGCAGAACCTTGAGCCGCTGATGACCGCCCACAAGATTCTTGGTGCGCTCGTTCCAAACGAGCGGCTCGACAAGACCGAACTCGTCGACACTCTTGACGAGCTTCTCGAAGCGCGGATCGCCTGGCTGCAAATCAACTCGAGGATTGTACGGGGCAGGATTGATGTCCTTGATCGCGATCGTTCGAAGCTTCATGCTCGTGTGTCCTCCCGGAAAGTCCTAGGACACTACGAGTTGTCTAGTTCCGATTAATGCCACCAAGCAGCAAAGCCATGAAAAGCCGCAACAAACCGCATCTAGCCGAGTGGTCTAGAGCACTACATCTTCGGGCCAGAGCAGGCTCACTGAACGCATTGAGTAGTAGGCGCGCCGATTCTTCTTTACTGCTTCGAGCCTGTTAGTTCTAGCGGCAGCGCGCAACCGCTCTGGCGGGATTCCAAACTCGTCATTGAACCAGCGCGCAGGCATGAGCCGGTCACTTTGTATTGGCGCATTCACAGCCTCCGGCACAAGCGCCAGCAGGTCCGCAGGCGGGTCGATGCTTTGCCTTTCTAGCCAGCGCTTCGCTTCAATTGGAGTCAACCGCATCGCATGGGAGTGATGGTCGACGTGCATGCCCCAGTCCACGGGTACATCTGGCGGCCCCTCCACATCCGGTGACTTAGACGCATGAACCAGGAACCAACTCTTGATGTGCGATGGCTTTCCCTTGCCTGCGATATCGATCAGGTAGCAGTCGTAATTGGGCTCAGGTGGTGCCAGCCATACCCGGCACGTCTCCGCATTGAACCGGCCAAGTTCTAATCGACCTCCGCGGAACTCCCCGCTGCTGTCCATGATTTTTACGTTGAACACTGTGCCCTCCTGGCATCGTCGGTTGTCGACCAATCCGTGAGAAATCATTGGGCGACCCATTAGCTCCGGTCAAGGGACATGCTCTTGGATCTGATCAATACTCTTGCAGCGCGGCGCGAGAACGCCAGATGTGCCGGGCTTATGCCAAGCATGGTCCGTAGGGTCCGAGAATCCCCATTACGAAGCATTAGCAATCTGTGCCGAAGTTGAACAGCAACAGTTGCAGGTCATCGAGGTCGACATCCCAATCGCCGTCGGCATCGCCCCTTGTCTCAGGCCGCACATCATCTCGCCCAAAGTGGAATAGCAGCAGTTGGAGGTCATCGAGGTCGCGATCGAGATCGCCATCGAAGTCGGCGGTGCAGGCTTGGTACTCGAACGCGCCCATGTCGACGATGGGGGCGGTGCCGTTGCCGGTGTCAGGCTTGTCTGGATCGTCAACAAAGCGAGGGTTCTCGATGATGTCAATGAGCTCGGGCAGGAGCACCGAGTTGTCACCGGCATCGATATTCTTGGAAACGCCCCGCAAGCGGTGATCGTCATCGAGTGTGCCAATCGTGAGGTCCGGGCCGAGCGAGTCTATGAAACGAGGAAACTCGTCGATGTTGCCCACGCCAGGGAATCCGCCCTGCACGTTGCAATAGGTCACTGTTGGCGCGCCGCCCTGGAACGCTATCTCGTTGCCTACGCCATGGAAGCTGCAGTTCAAGAATGCGGCATCATCGGCAAGGTAGCCGTACACAGATGGACCTTCGCCACCAGCCGCATTCTCGTGGAAGGTGCAATTGACCGCAGATCCTTCCCTCAACCAGATCGCCCCACCATCACCGGAAGCCCGGTTATTCACGAACAGACAATTTCGAAATACGGGCACATTCGGACCACTAGAGCTTGCACTGACCGCGCCGCCATTGCTCGCGGAGTTGCTGATGAATCGGCACCGCTCAAAGCGCGGAAAGGCAAGGCTGTCGCAACGCACGGCACCACCACTGCCCGAAGCTACATTTCGATAGAACAGACAATCGATAAACTGAGCATTACTTTCATACCCGAACGTTCGGACAGCGCCGCCATCCCCTTCGTATGAATTGTCAATGAACTGGCAGTTGCGAATGCTGGAAAACGACCCCGATACGCCGCGCCCCTTGATTGTGAGCCAAGACAAGCTGCCGCTCAAAGCCATCGTTCGCGCAGCATCTGGAGGTGCTTCGATGACTGTGGCGTCCGCGCCTCGCGCATCTTGCGGCACAGCCCCGGTCAGTCGATGTCTCTTTCCGCCACCGTTGATCGACTCAATGTAGGTCCCCGGCCCGATCAAGACATCTTCATAATCGCAGGCAGCATCAACTGCTGCCTGGATCGTTGCGTACCGCTCCGGCACATAGTGCGGCGCCTTGCTGAGCTGTAATTCGTAGGTACCAATGCCTTCGGCCCAGAGGGTCGGGTCGCTCACATAGCCAGCCACTGGGAGTGATGCGCCATTCGGGTTGTTCACGCGGAGGAGGTAATCTCCTTCGGTGACCAAGACCTTGCCGCGGACGCTCACGAACGCGCCAGCGTTTAGAGAGTCTGGATCAGGGGCAAAGTCGACGATGTCTGTGAAGTCTCCTATCTCTTCGAAGTGCCAACCCGGACCGTTGGCGTCGGTCAAGCTAAATCGAAGAGAAAAGCTCCAGGCATCGTCCCCGCCACCTGATGCATTGCGCGTGGTGCAATCGAGTGCAAAGCTCAGATACCGCCCAGCAGTGACAGAATGTAGTTCGATCTGAGAACCGTCCGCCCCGCCGTTGGCGTCCGCCGCCGCCGCTGCTGATCCGTCAAATACACTCGGATCAACATTGAGAAGGTCTGTTTCTCCAACAAGATCAAACGCGGCCACTTCACCGCTGAGATCGTTCGCCGCCGGCACCTGCGCGAGAGTAAGGTCATAGTTACCGTTCGCATGTGCCCAAGATGAATCCAGGTTGCCGGCCGGATTGGGGTAAAGATCGGGGGCCCAATTGGTGTCAAGGGTCTTCAGAACGTAGTCGCCATCTGCGACAAGAGCGGTCCCATTGCCAAGGTCAACGATGTCTCCAGGTGTCAGGGAGGAATAGTCAGGCCGGAAGCTGAACAAATGCCCAATTGAACCGCCGGTCTCGACAACATAGCCATGAGCGGTTGGATTGCGAAGCGAGAACCCGACATCGACCTTCCAGGCGCCGTTGCTCTGCTCATCCCATGTCCCCTCGATTTCAATCAAGGAACGCCCCGCCACTGGGTACGACAGGAACAGCTCGACGCTGCCACCATCAAGCCCTCCGTCGCTATCGGCGGCCGCGTAACCATGCCCATCGAAGAAGGTCGAATCTTGACCAAAGAATGACTGGCCATTATCGAAATCAAACGCTTGCAACTCGCCGCTGAAGTTGGAGAGCTGCGCCGAGGCCGCATGCGCCAGCACGAGAATGGTTATGAATAGGGAAGCAATCCGCATTTGATGCTCCTGTGATTCTTCAGTTGCAACTTGTACCAAAATAGAACAGCAACAACTGCAAATCATCGAGATCAACATCTCCATCGCCGTCAGCGTCGCCCTGCGTGGTGGGGACGACCGAACCGCCGAAGTTGAACAGCAACAGTTGCAAGTCATCGAGGTCTCGATCGAGGTCGCCATCGGCGTCGGCGGGGCAATCGACCTGGAACTCATAGACACCCATGTCCACGATCGGGGCCGTGCCGTTGCCGGTGTCGGGGGTGTCGGGATCGTCGACGAAGCGCGGCAGGTTGTCGTGATCGGTCGCCCCGGGTGGGAGCGGAGAGTTGTCGCCCGCGTCGATGCAGGGTGAGCCCGGCGCGAGGTGCAGATCGTCATCTTCAGTGCCGAGGATGTTGTCAGCACCGTCGGCATCGACGAAGAGTGGATCGGCATCGATGTTGCCGGTGCCCGAGTAGCCGCCTTGGATGTTGGAGTAGGAGATGACCGGAGGTGGACCGTCGTTGAACACCTGGCCGCTCGAACCTCTGAAAATACAGTTGACAACGTTCAGCAAGCCAAAAGTACGAATAGAATTACCAACGAGTGATGCCGTGTTACCAATGAATGTACTACTCGCAATCGTTGCGCTCGAGTCAGAAGTGTTCACAAGTATCGCTCCCTCGCCACCAGAGTTTGCAACGAAGATGCATCCGCTTATGAACGCATTGCTGCCGTCCGAGATTACGATACCCCCTGGCCCGAACGTTGCTGCGTTACTGACGAAACGGCTCCCGACGATCAGCGGGTTGCTTGCAGACGTCCAAATTGCACCTGCACACTCAACGAAGCGGCAACTCGCGATCAGGGAACTGGAAGACGATAGGTAGAGGGGCCGTTCCGTACATTGTTCAAACCGACATTGAGATAGTCGCGGGCTCCCGCTGGTGATGGATACACCACCCCGCTCACCAGCTTCTGACGGCCCGAACGTGAGCCCAGAAATGACGGTGGCCGCCGTCTCTCCGTTGTTGCAGAGAAGGGCACGTGTATCGCTTGTCGGACGAAGGATCGTCTCTTGGACAATTGACCAATCCGTCGGGTCGGTACTCCGAAGCGTGATCGCCTTACCGAGCATCGAGACCTGCTCGACGTAGGTGCCGAGTGACGCCTCGATTTCTTCGCCATCGACGGCGTCATCAATCGCTTCCTGAATCGTGATGTATCGCTGCCCCGTGGTGACGTTTCGTACACGCAGCGGGAACTCGTAGGCGCCCATGTCAACAATGGCTCCCGATCCGCTGCCTGTGTCGGGTGTGAAGATGTCGTCGGCGAATCGGGTGTGGCCGTCAGCATCGGTCGTGAGCTCCGACGGAACGGCCAAATTGCCTCCGGCGTCGATACTCGGGGAACCCGAGACGAGCCGCAGATCATCATCGATCGTGCCCAGTATGTTGTCGGGACCATCGGCATCGACGAACAGGGGATCGGCATCGATGTTGCCAGCACCGGCGTGAGCTCCCTGGACGTTGCAGTAGGTCACGGTCGACGTGCTGGACCCATCGTCTGTGATTTCGCTGGCCCCGCCGTTTCGCACGATGCAGTTCGCAACCGTTGGCGCGCTATTCACGGCGCTGTAGACGCCCGCGCCCTGCCGGGCGACCGACGCATTGGAAGCCATTGAGCATTGCACAATCGTAGGATTGCTCTGGATGTTGGCAATCGCCGCGCCGGAGGATGCAATGTTACCCGTGAACACGGCGTTGGTGATCGCCGGATGGCTCTGTCTGTTGTACACAGCACCGCCAACGTTATTGACTGCTTGGTTGCCTGCAAAGTGGCCATCTGCAACAACTGCATCGCAAAGCGTGTTGTTCATCGCACCGCCAAAGGCCGCTGTAGTATTGCCTTCGAAGGTGCATGAGTGGAACTCCGGTATGCCACCAACATTGAATACGCCGCCGCCGCCCTCACCGATGCCAATGGTCACTGTCGTGGTACTGTTACTGACGAATGAACAGTGATCGAAGATGGCGCTACTTCCGGAGCCGTACATCCCGCCGCCAGCGGTCCCCGCGGAGTTTCCACTCAAAGTGCAATCCATGACCTTGGGCCCGCCGCTGCCGATGTACATGCCCCCACCAATGGCGCTCGCGGTGTTGTCTTCAATAGCGCACAAGCAAAACTGGGGGCTGCTGCCCGCGATGAAAACGCCCCCGCCACTCTCGGCGTGGCCGCCTCGGATGGTCAGCCCCAGGATTTCTGTGTTGGTTCCCTCTCCGGAGTCACACGTCACCACGGTCCCCAGCCCTTGCCCGTCGATGATCGTCGCCGCGACGACTGCGGGGTCATTGGGATCGGTGCTGCGCAACGTGATGGCCTTGCCGAGCAGGTTGATGCGCTCGGAGTATGTGCCGGGGGAAACGATGATTTCATCGCCATCGCCCGCGGCATTGACCGCGGCTTGGATTGTGACGAAATCGTCCGGGACGAGCAAAGGTGCTTTCACCAAGTCCAGCAAATACGTGCCGTTCGCGTGCGCCCAGGTCTCATCCAGCGGCTGTGTTGGATCGAAGAAGTATGTGTCCCACAGCGGATCAAACACATGCAGAACGTAGTCGCCGGCGCTGGCGCTGCGCACGCCGCCTCCCAGATCACTTATGGTGCCTGGCGTGGCGGAGCTTGGATCTGGCTCAAACTCCATCAGTGAGAGCAGTACGCCGCTCTCCTCAACAATCCAACCACGTCCACTGAGGTCCTGAAGCGTGAACCCAATGCCGAGGTGCCATGCGCCGTTTCCGCCCTTCCACTCCCCGGTGACATCTATGCAAACACTACGCGGAGCGTTGGTGACCGCCAATGTGACTCTTCCGCCATCTAGGCCGCCATCACTGTCCGCACCGGCGGTTGCGTAGCCATCGGACACATCCAGGTCGCATGGCCCAGAACTCTCGCAGTTTCGCCCCCAGAATCCGACACCGGCGTCGAAATCGAAGGCGTCAATATCGCCAGACAGCCCGGTGATCTGGGCCTGTACAACAACCGCACTCGCAAGCGAGAAGGCGAACGAAACGAGATGCAATGGGCGCATGGGGAGTTCCTTTGAACGAGCCTCCTGGTGGCCTGACTTACCATATCGCACCTCAGCCCGTCAGGGAACCCTGCTGTCAACAAATTAGCGGGGCTTCCTCACTCGTCGAGTTGGCTCATAAGTTCCTGTAGCTTCGTGACTTGGTCCTGCGCAGCTTTCTCTAATTTCTGATCAGTCGCGGCATCCGCCAGAGCAGCTTGCGTGATCGCTCTCGCCTGCTCGCGCTGGCCGCAGGCATCAAGCTTTCTTGCAACGAACAGGGCCGACTGAAGGGTGCGCCGGTCAGTTCGGCCGACTGATCGTCGATATGCCTCATGCACCTGCTCCATCAATGCAAGCCCTTGGTTGCGTGTGTCTTCACTTTGTGTCAAGGCCACGCCGTAGTTGAACTCGTACATCAAGGTGCGGGGATGCATTCCACCGAGCGTTATCCACGCTGCATCTTGTGCCCGCTTGTAGAGCTTGAGTGCATCATCGAGTTCGTCACCATCCTTCTTGATGCGAGCGAGTTCGGCCAGCGCATTGATTGTCTTGATGCCGCTTGGACCATAATCAGGAGCAGCCCCGGCCTCTCGTGCCTTGAGGGCCTCTGTCATCAATCGCCCGGCCTCTTCCAACTTGCCGCGCAAGCTATCGTCCTTCACATCATCCCACTCAGACTTGAGCACAAGGGCTAACTCGTACTTCGTATCAGCAATTGAGATTGGGTCTTGTTTGAGAGCCAGACGCTCGCCCAGAATCTTGCGCAGCTCTTCCTCCGCTTGCTTCTTCTCGCCGCCCCACTTCTTGCTCGTTGCGAGAGCCTCTTGTGCATTAAGAATTGCGGTTCGATCGCCAAGCGCATTGAATCGATAGAGGGCGCTTTGCGCCACTTCTTTGGCTTCATCACCTCGGCGCAATCGCCAATATGCTTCGGCAAGCGCCAGCTCATCCCCCGCTGCGGCTTTTTGATCGCCCCGTATCAAATGCAATGCGATTGCACTGTGGAGAGCTTCAAGTCCAATCTGATCGAACCCGAGATCTACCAACCCGTCTCCCAGCAGGAACAGAATTCTGGCCTTGAACGCCGGCGCTCCCTCGACGCGCTCCACCAGCTCGGTGATCTGATCAGCGAACTGTGCCCTGGATAACTCAGGATGGTCGCCTACTACTTTGCCGTAGTTTGAGAGCACTCCCACGGTAATCTCACCGAACTGTTCAGCGGACCGTCTTGCAGCACTCGCTTGCACCATCCCCCACGTTGTTCCAATTGCTCCACCCACGAGCAAGACAAAGATTGCTGCTGCAAAGGTCAGTGCCTTCAGATTCTTCTTCGCAAACTTCCGCAGTCGATACCGCTTCGATTCCGGGCCGGCCTCAAGCGGATCGCCGCTCAGGTAGCGATCAATGTCCTGCGCCAGGTCGAGTGGCGTGGCGTATCTGCGCGTCCGGTCCTTCCGCATCGCCTTCAGCGGCACCCATTCCAGTTCACGTCGCAACTCGCGCGACACGGTCTCGCGATGTGTCTGCCTGCGGATGGCGATACTGATCGCCGCATCTTCGGCAAGCGTCGTCAACCGCTTGCTTGGTGTGGGCGGTTCAACCTCCCGGATGATTCGCCGGATTTCGTCATAGCCGCGGGAGCGCAGGTCCATCGGGTCGAACGGCAGTACGCCGGTGAGTAACTCATACAGCAACACGCCGAGCGAATACACATCGGTGCGTGTGTCGATATCGAGCCCGCCCATTTCGGCCTGCTCGGGTGACATGTACTCAGGTGTGCCGATGAGCATGCCCGTCTCAGTGAAGATCGTCTTGTCGGTTAGGGTGTGCGCGATCGCTTTGGCAACACCAAAGTCGATGACTTTCGGAATCGGCTGCTCATCGGCAACCGTCACCAGCACGTTGGAGGGCTTGATATCGCGGTGAATGATGCCTTTGTGGTGCGCGTGCTGAATGGCTTCGCACACGGGCTTGAACAGTTCGAGGCGCTGCCGCATCGTAAGGCGGTGGCGATCGCAATAGGTCGTGATCGGCTCGCCCTTGACGTGCTCCATGACGAAGTACGGCAGGCCGCGTTCGGTGATGCCGCCGTCGAGCACCTTGGCGATGTTGGGGTGATCCATGATCGCCAGGGCCTGGCGCTCTTGTTCGAAGCGCGCGAGCACGGCCTTTGAATCCATCCCCGGCTTGATGACCTTCAGCGCCACGCGTTGTGTGTACGGATCGGAGCGCTCGGCCAACCAGACGAAACCGAACCCGCCTTCACCTATCTGCTCGAGCAGGCGATAGGGCCCGATGTGCTCGCCGCTGACTTCGCTGGGTCTCGGTGCCGGAGACCATGTCGGTACTTCGTCACTCGGCAAGTCGGTCCCGGGCAGGTCGTCCATGCGGGCAGTCTACCCCGCTTCACGCCCCCGAGAACCCAGATCGGCCTTCCAAATGGGTCCCTCGGTCACACGATCCGACGCTCGCTCGCTGTCCCTGTGTCGGTCGAACGAACGGCCGCAGAAAGGACACAGCCAATGCGAGATCGAGATTTCAAAGACGAACAGCTGGAGCGGACGCGCCAGCGATTCCTGAAGCAGACCCAACGGGGCATCAACGAGTTGATGGCCAATCCGCTGCCGGAGGGCGAACTCAATCGGTTCATCGCCCAGCTTGTGAGAGCTGAGCGTCGACGCAAGTCCCGCGCAAACACGGGTCGCAACTGACCTCCGAACGCAACCCTCAAACACCCAGAAACAGAGCGACAGCACGTTGCTCGAAAGGAGATAGGCCATGTGGAACACAGCGAAATGGAAGAAGGCACTGATCATCGCCCTCGCGTACTTCGGCATCATCCTCCCAACGCAATGGGAAGACTCCTTGGCGGCATGGTTTAACGCGATGCAGGGTGCATTCGCGGCAGCCCAAGCCCCCGACGGTGACGCGGCGGGCGACTCGGGTGAGGCCCCGGCGGCACAGCCGGAGGCACCTGAATGCACCACCTGTGCAGGCCCCGAGTGATCAGGCAGATCGTTGCAGATTTCGGGCTTCCGCGTGGAAGCCAACAGACGAGGTGCACCGCCGCGTTGGCGGCGCCCAACTGAATGGATAGTGCAGCACCGCTGCAGAAAGGAAGGCAATCATGAGCATGAAGAACTGGAGCAAGGCGGGTCTTGTTGGTGTGGTGGCGATGATGGCAGCGGGTTCGGCTGCGATCGCGGAGCCGGTGGGTGGTCCTGCTTGGGACAACGCGATCGCTCCGGCCTACGGCTCGGTGACCTACACGCTTGAACTCTACGGGCAAGAGTCGACTCGCATCACGCTTGACGGCAACGGAAACAGCGATCTTGACCTCTTTGTGTACGACGAGTTTGGCAACTTGGTTGCCCGCGACATCGGGTACACCGACTTCGCTTCCGTCGCCGTGACTCCACGCTGGACGGGTGAGTTCACCATCGTGGTCGTGAACAACGGCCGGGCCAACGGATACCACCTTCAGGTCGACTAACAAGACGTCTCTCTCCTTTTCCTGGAGATAGCCCTCGGCCCGTTGCCGGGGGCTGTCTTGCGCGCACAGATCGAGGGAGGTCCCGGTCACACCAAATCCGTCTTGATCGCTCTTGGAGCAGGGGCGAGCGCCCCCGCGAAAGGAGAATAAACGATGACAGCATTTCCAATCGATGGCGAGCACCACGCAAGCACGTCGCGGACTGACGGTCCTGTGGGACGCTCGCGGAGGAAGCGCACACCAATGTTTAAGCTCGCTGCCGGCTACCGGCTCATGGCGTGGCACAGCCTGCGCCGGGGTGACCTGGTGACCGCGGCGGCACATGCGGCCTGCGCCCGGGCACTGATCGACTACGAGCGCTCCGGTCATCCATCCCGTTACCATAAGAATGGAGGGGACCAATGAACGCGCTGACCATCAACATTCTGTCTGGATATGCAAGCCCCAAGACGATTGATGTGGGGTTCGACGCGACGGAAGTGCGCATTGGGCGGGCAGCGAACGCCGAAGTACGTCTTGACCCGCAGCGTGACACTGCATGCAGTAGAGGTCTCCACGCTGTTCTCCTGAAGAGCGACGACTGTTGGGAACTCGAATGCCGCCATGCAAGCGGTGTCGGCATCGTTGGCGCCAATGAGCGTGTGCTTCGCCGACTCAAGGAAGGTGAGCGGACTCAGGTCGCGGGCGGAGTCACTGTCGAAATCGGCGACGGCGGGCCACGTATCCGCGTATCGCCTGCTGACTCGACACTTCCTGGGACGACGCAAGGCAAAGCCGGGGCAGCACCGCTTGCGCACCTTCCCAAGGATGTTGTTGATGCTGCCCGGCGCTCAGGACGGCGCTTCAAGACGCTGGCTGGCGTCAGCGCCGCGCTGTTTATCGTCGTCGCTCTTGTGGTGTGGGGCGTGTATCGCTCGGGAGCCTCCAATACCGCTCAAGCCATCTCGCAAGCTGCCACAGTCAAGAACCAGTTGGACGAACTCGAATCCGGAGCGCGGGATCGCATGCAAGCAGTCCTTGCGGCAGCATCCTCATCTGTTTGGCTTGTCGGCGTCGAGGACGCACGGGGCGCATTCACACCCGTCGGCACCGCTTGGACCGTTGCGGAAGGACAACTCGCAACGAACGCTCACGTCGCCGTTGCGCTTGAAGAAGCGAGGTCGGCGGGTTTAAGGGCCGTCGCCCGCGGCACTAGCGGTGAGGCGGGGCCTTTGCTGCTGGGTGACGCGCTGGTCCACCCGGCGTATCGATCATGGGCGCGCGTGTTCACCGATCAGCTTGTGGCTCGAGCCGGCGGTTTTGTCGAGCACATGGGATTTGTGGTTCCTGGCGATGTCGCGCTGCTCGAAGTTGCACAAGGCGATGCAGGCGCTCCGCTGCCCCTCGCGCAATCCCCAAGTGACGCAGTGTCCCCCGGCTCAGTCATCGGATACGCAGGTTTTCCGATGGAGAACGTTGCAGGTTTGCCCTCGCAGCAGAGCGTTGTTGGACGGGTCTCTGGGATGACGGATTTTTTCTTCCAGGCCGATCAGCCAGACCAGATGTACCTCATTCATCACAACGCAGTGACTGTCGGTGGGGCAAGCGGCAGCCCATTGCTCAATGCGAAGGGTGAGGTTGTTGGCCTTGTGTGTGCTGGGAGCTTCGTTTTCACCGCCAACCGCCAGCGAGCGCCGATCGGGCTCAATTATGCTCAGCGGGTCGACCTCGTGGCAGAGTTGCTCGACGGATCCGCCCAGGCGAATCAGGATCATCGCGATGGCGAGTGGCGCGCTCGATTCGAGGAACTGCGCTCGTCGCTGATTCCGCCACGCGAACTTGTCGATCGAATCATTGAGCAGGCGGCGCAGGGTCGATCCGTTGAAGTTGTCGAGCGCATGACGATGACGATCGATGGCTTCGGCAAGGAGCACGCCGCTCGTCAGGATCTCTTGCTTGAGGCCGGTAGTGCGTATTTGATCATCGCCGTTGCCGAGGATTGGGCAGACGTTGATCTCAAGGTGACAGACCGAGACGTTGTGATTTCAAAGGACGAGTCCCTGAGTTGGTATGCCACTGCTGCGATCGAACCCTCTCGGAAACCCCGGGCGGCGCTCGTTGCCGTCAGTGTTGCTCCGTCTCAAGATCAGTCACCCAAGAAGATCCACTTTTGCGTTGTGCTCCTTGGAGGTTCGAAATGAGCGGCACGAGTGATCCGGGCACATTGCTTGAAGCACATCGCGCGGGCGATCGTCGCGCCATGAACGACGCGATCGACAGCCTCGCAGCGCATGTTCTTCGGCCTGCCGCACGCAGAGCTGTTGGAGGCAGGAATGATCAGGTCGACTTTCAAGTCGACAGCCTCGTGCAAAGCGTGCTCGCCGACGAACTCCCGATCGCCCTGGAGAAATGTGATTCGGAGGCGCATCTGCGAGCACGATTGGTGCAGGCGATTCGAAACAAAGCACTCGATCGCATGAAAAAGGGTGGCAAGGCAGGCACGCCGCGCCATCTTGGCGGACCAGGCGACGACGGCTACGACGACCCTGCAAACGCAGGACCCGGCCCACGAACTGAGGCACTTGCAATCGAGTCTGTTGCTATCGGCAGCGACGCGTTTGCGCAATTCGCGAGCCTCATGTTGACTTGTGTCTCAGACGAGGTCGATGCGATCCTAGTGAACGACTACCTGCTATTGGGCAAGGAGTGGTCGCCGGTCGCACAGTCGTGTGGCCTCTCAGAAGCCGCTGCTCGAAAGCGAATGTCGCGCATGCGCTCGAAACTGCTGGACGCCATTTGCCAACAAATCGCGCCCGACCTGGATACGCTCGACCAGGAGATTGCCAAGAGATTGCTCTGCGATCGCCAGAAGCCCGCGACCATCGCCGGCGAGCTCGCCATCCCGGTAGGTCAAGTCGAACGGACCATGGCTGATCAACTGGTCCCAGCCTTGATCAAGCACAACGGCAAGGCAAGCCTAAACCCGATTTGGCGTTTGGTTGGCAGGCTGAAATAGGAGCCGCGCGTGGCAATGATGTGCGCGGCGGCGCAACATCAACACCTAACAATGTCACCTTCCGCTCGTCTCACTATCCAGGCCAAATCGGCCATGGAGCGGTGTTCAACGGCTCAACTTCGCGTATCGAGACCAACTACGCACCATCGTTGGGGCCAGATGACTCAATGACGATCTCGGCCTGGGTTCGTGCGACGACGCTCTCCGCCACTATTGCGGGCGACATCGTCGGGCTTGAGAGGGCGAGCTCGACCGAGATTCGGCTGCTCGTTCGCGGTGACACCGGACAGGCGCACGCATCATTCCGGAGCGACAACAACGGACAGGCGGTGGTCATCTCGCCGCAGGCTGTTGTTGACGGCCAATGGCATCATCTCGCGTCTGTGCGCGATGGGGTCAGCGACGAGGTGAGGCTCTATGTGGATGGGAGGTTGGCTGGTTACGTGGCCTCTGCCAACGCCAACATCAATGTCTCCAACCCGCTCTCGCTCGCCATTGGTGCCGACAACCACGCAACCCACGGCTTGCAGGACTTCTTCCCGGGCGAGATTGACGAGCTGCGCATCTATCAACGAGCGTTGACCTTCGCCGAGATTCGCTCGCTGGCCGGCCGCCCGTGCATCGATGGCGATGTCAACTACAACGGCAGCGTCGACCTCAGTGATCTCAATGACATCCTGTTCAACTTCGGACAGGTGTGCCCCTGACTGACCGCGTTGTCAGTCAGCATCAGCCTCGGCCCGCGCACGCACCCACATGTGTCGGGGCCGGGGAGACGACTCGACACGCCTGCGTGCAATGAGTGCCTGTGACTCACTCCGGAGCGCCCGGCGCTGCGAAAGCCGCGCCGGGTGATTGTGTTTCTCATGAACTCGCCCTGGGGCCCGGGAGCGCACTGCGGCCACCATGGTCCGATGCTGTTGCATTCGGCTATTAGCCTGAGGTCAGCATGAAGAACCGAAGTAGAACAACAACAACTGCAGGTCGTTCAGATCGACATCTCCGTCTCCATCACCATCCCCATTCATGTTGGCTGGCACGGTCCCACCGAAGTTGAAGAGAAGCAGTTGCAAGTCGTCTAGATCACGGTCGCGATCGCCGTCGGCGTCCGCGGCGCATGGCGCACAGAGCAATGCCTCTGGGTTGGGACCCAATCCATTCCACAGGCCGAGGAACGCCTGCACATCATCGCAATCAACATCCGAATCTGAATCGAAATCGAAGTCGTTTCGGCACCCAGTTGACGGCAACTCGAACCCAGCCGATTCGATCGCTCCTGAGAAGCATTCGATGAAAGACGTAGCATCATCCTCACCCACGACGCCATCGGCATCGCCATCTCCTTTTGCGGACTCGACTTGAATGTAGACGATGGCTTGATGACTTCCATTGGTGACCGTGACCGCCGTTGTCCCGACCCTTCGGCCCGTGACCAAGCCCTGCGAGGAGACGGACGCAATGGTTGGATCCAATGACTCATAGGTCGTGCCCGCGACCGGACTTGTGGCGTTGCGCAAGATCCCGTCTTCATAGCTTCCGATTGCGATGATTGATTCGTGGCGTGCGCTTCGGGTCAGTACCGCGTTGTCGTTCTCAACCGAGAGCCCGGTCATGGGAATGCTCGTTGACACGTCTGTTGAGAGATCGTTCGACAAGTACACGGTGCCATCCGAAAGAAGCACGGCTGCGCCGACGCGAAGATTCCCGAGGAACCACGCGGGCAGTCCAAAGTCGACTTCAGTCGGGAGTTCCGTGATCGGTTCGATCTGCCCGATTGAGTTCCACGCGAAACCAGTGACAAAGTACGGGCCTGACCCGTTCGAAGAACCCGATCTCGGCCAGATCGGCAGGTTCGGCAGCGAGAGGCGAAGGAGGTCCGGCTGAAGCGTGGCCAAGAATAGACTGAAGTAAACGTAGTTGGACAGAGCACTATCGTTGCAATTCGATGCGGCGCATGAAGCGGGATGTGCCTCAGTCGGCATGGTGGCGGTTGGGAAACCATGTGGGTAGAAGAGACCGCTGTGTTCAACGGACGCATTGAGCAGCTGGATTGCGCGATCGTTTGCCTCAGGGTAGTCGGGGTCCTTGATGATTGGTCCGTGAAGTCCGCCGGGGCCATCGATGTAGCTGACGTAGTCGCCTTCGACTAAATCCAAGCCGCCAGCCTGGCTTGACGTGCTCACAACCGAGTCGCCGGTAAGACTCGGATCCGCCTGTCCGGGGAACGCATCTGGTGCATCCATTCGCAACACGCTCAGCAGTCCTTGTGTCGGCTGGACGTAACAGTGTGGCGACGTCAGGAACGAAGATCGGCCGACGATTGCATGAACCGGCACTGATACTGGTACGGAGTTGATCATCGTTAACGCGTGGCTGTCCGTGCGTAGGTCACGCACAGCACCGTACGTGTTGTTCATTTCGCCGAACGCGCTCGGGAATATGTCCCAGTCTCGCTCGCACGCTCCGCCGGGACCAGTCGGCTTGTATTGAAGACCGACAAACTCCGAGATGAGACCGCCCCACCGCCGTCTGCCATCTTGCGTCACCGCGAGGTCCGCCATTTGAGAACCTCGATTCACGCCGGAGACCGAAATGAACTTGTGGTAGTCACCGGCACTCAAATTGTCCGGGCGGCGATAGCGATCTCCAAGCGGGAGGCCTGGTGTGTCCGTTCGCTCGAGATCAGATGCATGAAGTCGTAGGAGCGGAACGCCCATGCTGTGTCCGATCACGTCGACTTGGGCCACTGCAATGCCATCCGCGAAAGCCTTGCTCTTTGCAGCAGCGATGGCATTTGCAACCACCTTGTTCTCAAGATTGTCGAAGAACCCCGCCTGATTGCTGCTCTCAAAGTCAGCGACGTGGACATGAAATCTCGGATCGTCCTTGAGCGGCCAAGACCAGCCCCTCTCTGAGTCCCGAAGGCCATGGAGCAGCACGACCGGCGGGCGATGAAGTTCAAATGACTTGAATCTGGAACAGGTCAGTGGGTGTTCCTGCGCGTCAAGAACATCCATTCGAACAAAGAGTCGTCTTGGTGAATGACGTCCACGTTGCTCGTCTGTTTCGCCAACTGGGCGATGCGAACGCACGAAATCGATGGGCGCTTTGAGTTGCGCCAGCGCACGCTTCGATCCGTCAGACGGGTGATCGACTACGTCGACGGTGACCGTTGTGGAACCCGAATCGCCGCCGTAGCTGGCGATCGTGCCAACGCTCTGCATGTCTTGGCTTCGTGTCTCGTCATAAAGTGTGAACACTGCAAATGCCGCAGTTGGCGGTAAGGGGTGCGTTTGAACCAGCAGGCTCGTGACGCCGTCAGCAACCATCTTTTCGCGATGCGTACCCACCGCCCACAGGATCTCATCAGTGGTTGCCGGATGGACACTTTGCTCGTCGACCACAAACGGAGGAAGCGACATATCAATGAGATCGAACAGTGGCGATTCGTCACAGTCACACCACCGACCGTCCGCCACTTCAATGATGACATGACCGCGTCCACCGCCCGCGAACCCCTCGGCTGGTCCTTCAGGCCCAACCTGCTCGGCCTCTCCCGCAGCGCTGCCCGAGACCGTGATCGTGTGGAGGCCAGGCTCGAGTACTTCTCGAATGTAAAGCCCGGGGGGGAGAGGGTCTTGCCCGTCTGCAGAGGCAATGGAGTGCCCGTCAAGCAGGATGGCGACTTCAGAGGCGTCCGTGTAGACCGATGCCCCGCCGTGAATCAGAACATCGACTTGGTAATCGACCAGGAAAGTCACTGTGACTGATTGGTCGAGCGACACCGACGCCGCGCCATAGCTTGGACATGTTTCGACGTATGCACATCCACATCCGCCGAGGCCCGCGTGGCCGCCCCCGAGGCTGTACCACAAGTCGACTTCGAGCGCATACCGATTCGTACTGACCCTACTGTAGTAGTCCCAGTTGACCTGCACTGTTTTGGCGCGAAGGACACCATCATTGCCCGAAGGGAAGCATGCGCCGCTGTTTGCAAGATCCCGCATCTGTGCGGCGTCTGGACAGTCTTCATCGGGCTCATCGGGCGGGGTCACACTTGCGGAACCCACAACCTCAGCCTCGCTGCTAACGAATGATGAGAAACAGGGCAGCTCGCCATCGAGGCATTGCGCCAGCAAGTCGGCTGGTATGAGCGCGATGGCGACGACCATCGTCGACACCAGCACCATTTGCGATCGCCGTGATGCGCGATACTTGGAAGGCCACCCTTTGGTGAAAGAGCGTTGGTCTGCTCCAATCCGTGGGGAGTCGGGCTGCTTCTTCATTGTTCGGCTCCTCCTCGGACCCCCGAATTCCCCTCGAGACCTGCCTTGGGCTAGGGGTCTTCGGTGATATAAATAGACTACCGGATGCACCAGTACCGACGGTTCCGGTGGTCCAACGACCGACTATGTACGAAGAGGCAGACTCGAGTTGAATGGCATTATCCCCAATCAACTCAACCCGCCAACCCACGCCCCGACCATCGCTGCGATGCTGACCCGCACCGGCTCGGGCAGCATTGGCCATGCTGCCACAAGCGCAGCAAGCCGCGCGTCATTCAGGCGGCCCGAATCGCTTGCTACTGCTGGGTCTAATGCTGGGCGCTCAGGAGCTTCGCTCGTAAGTGCTTGTGGTTCCAGATGGTTAGAGACAGGCGTACCGGACTGTCGATCCGATGTCCCGAAAAGTCACGGAGCAGCTCACAGGTCCCTGTCGCCCGCTGAAGGAGGGAATCATGCCAAGTGATTGCTGCCAAGAGACTTGTGAACCTTGCGCACACTTCTTTCGCGACAAATCCGCCACCACCTAGAGACCACTTGAGGCATCCCGGCATCCCCACCGCTTTCCCGGTCTATCGGGGCTCTAGGGTAGAGACCGTGCGCGCAAGAGCGCCAAAAAGGCTGCAGAACTGCGACCTTTTTGCGCTTTGCAATTGGTCTCCGGGCACGACGTTGGGCAAGTATGCGAGAAATCTGGCCCCCGGGTGCAAAAGGTCTCCGGGGCGATTTTTCGAGTGCGGAAAAACGATGCTTGGTGCTCGCCGCCGGTCGCGTAATGCTTTTTGCTTACAAGTTCGAATCCCATTATCTCCGCTCAACCCGTCTATCCGGGTGCGAACTCGGTGACGGAAATCACGAAAGTGTCAAAAAGGTCGCAGGAACTGCGGCTTTTTTGCGCTTTCCAAATGGTCTCCGGGCTCGAAGTCTTGCAAGTAGGCAAGAAATCTGGGCCCCGGGTGCAGAAGGTCTCCGGCGCGATTTTTCGAGTGCGGAAAAACGATGCTTATGCTTTGTGATCGCACGGTCACGACAAGAGCGCATCGCGCTGGGGGAATGGCAAGCAGAAATACACTGGTCGCGATCTCCATCGACGTCGCCCATGGCGATTGCCGCCCCGAGCCCGCTAAACGCAAATGTGGCGGCCCCAAACGTTCCGCCGGCATTGCTGAGCAAGGTTTGGAATCACTCCGTGCGCAGGGCGTCCTGCATGCCCGAGAAGTCCGACACTGTGCCGCTTGTTTGGTCGGCAAGGGCCGCGGCATCCTGCGCACGCGCGAACGCGACGATGTGCGACATCATTGGTGTGTAGAGTTCCTTGGCGCGAACAAAATGTGCACTGGCTGAATCGAGCCAGGCGCGCGTGTTGTAGTCGTGGGCCCAGCGTCGGATGATGGCGCCCTCCGGGTGCGCTGTCTCGTACTGAATTTGGCAATTGAAGTCATCGAAGAGCAAGGCCGAATGACCCCGCTCTCCTGCGATGATCGTTGCGGTCACCGAGCGCTCATCGGAGAGGATCATGCCGCACTCGGCACACACGTCGGCGTCGAGATTCACGTGCGGCGGCTCATCGGGCTTGGGGCCCGAGCATGCGCCCAGCACGAGCGCAAGTGTTCCAAGACATGCAGCGCGCTTCGCACTCATACCGAGACTCTCCGTGCAAACAACACCATGGCAATCACCATGGCCATCGCGCCCCAAACGCCGACAACGCCCGGCAGCATCCAGGCAAGATGATCTCCAAACGTGCGTGACGCGTACATCCCCGCGGGGCCGAGCACATCAAGTGACGCATTCATCTGCATGATCACGCCCATCTTGAATGCCTGCAGTGGATTGAGTACGGCCAACGCGAACACTTCCTGCACGCGCAGCTTGAAGAGAATCGTCCCGGCCATGAGGCCCAGGTCACTCAAAAACACAAGCGCCAGCCACACACAGAGCGCCAGGCCCGTGGCGACGCTGGTCTTGCGCGAGCGGACCGAAATCAGAAGCCCGATCGCAAGCATGGACATCGCAAGCAGACATGTCAACGCTACGAGCGCCACAAACGCGCCTACGCCCACGCCGCCCGCGCGCCAGGTGAGCACGCATGCGCTGAGCCCGAACCCGAGCAGCAACGAAGCGCAGATCGCGCCGGAGAGTCCGAGGAACTTGCCAATGACGACTTCGGATCGGGAGATGGGTTGCGCCAGCAGGTAGAGCAGCGTGCCGCGCTCCCGCTCACCTGCAATCGAACCGGCGCCCGCGGTCAGGGCAAGCAGCGGCACGAGCAGCATGATGAGGTTGAGCAAACCGGCGGTCGTGCGCCCGAAGCCCGCAAAACCGCTCGACCCCGCGCCTGCAAGTGAAAGGAAAGAAAGCGCGATCGCAAGCCCAGCAAACGCGATCGTGAACATCGCAAACCACTTGCTCGAGAGCGCGTCGCGCAGCTCGCGCCGGGCAATGGCCAAGATGGCGGTCGGCACGCTTGGCGCCAACCCAGTCGGCGTCGATACGGTTGCCGTGGCGCTCATGACCGCACCTCCTCGGCGTCAAGATCATCAAAGAACTCGAAATCGCGCACCTCGACGTTCGCCAGCGTCAGAACGCGAATCGGGCTTGCCTTCTGGGTGCGCGGTACGGCAACGCACAGGCCATGCCCATTGAAATCCACCGCATGCCCGGCGTTGCGCAGGAGTTGGGCCGCACGTTCGCCCTCGCCATCCGCAACATGCAGGCGCACGACCTGCACCGCGGCCTCGCTGGGCCACAACTGCTTGGGCGTCGTATCGGCTTGCACGCGCCCGCGCTCGATGACCAGCACGCGATCGGCCAGCGCGATCACCTCATCGGGACGATGCGAAGCCAGCAGCAAGGTCTTGCCGGCCTGTTTGAGCTCGGCGAGCATCTCGACCACATCGCGGCGCCCGGACGCGTCCAGGTTCGAAGTCGGTTCATCGAGCAGAATGATCGGCGGATCGGACAGCAACGCGATGGCCAGCGCGAGGCGCTGCTTCATACCTCCTGACAGGTCGCGCACGCGCTTGCGTTCCTGGTCCGGCAGCCTGACGCGCTCGAGTAGTTCGCTCGCACGCCCGCCCGGCACGCCGCGGAGCCGTGCAAAGAACCGCATCGACTCACCCACGCGTGCATCATCATGAAAAGCGAGCTCCTGTGGCACATAGCCGACGCATGCGCGCACGGCCTTCCCGCTGCGTCGCACGTCTCGCCCGGCAATCTCGACCTGGCCACGAAAGCGAATGACACCGAGCAGACAGCGAATGAGCGTGGTCTTGCCCGCGCCGTTGCTGCCCCACAGTGCAAGGGATCGTCCCTGGTCAAGTGTGAACGAGACACCATCAATGGCCTTATTTTTCCCGAAGTGCCGTTCCACAGATCGAGCAGAGATCATGAAAGGGCCTCCTTTCTCCTGAGGCCGCGCTCGGCTCCTAGCCACAGCCCGGCACCGGCGACACAAAGCAGTATGAGTGAGACAAAGCCCATCGCCGCGTTGAACCGCGATGAGGTGCCGGCTGCCAGCGAGACCGGGCGCTGCACGAGCGGTGATGGATCGGTAAAGCTGGGATTGGGTTGCAGTTGTGGCAGCGCGCGCCCGGCAAACTCGACCGCCTGCTGTGCCGGGCTATTCACGAAGATTCGCAGATTGGGATCGGTGGCCAGCAGACTCTCGAACAGGTTGCGCGATTCATATGGCAGATCGCCAATGCCATCGCCCTGGAGATCGAAGCCGGCATAGTCCGACCAGAAATTGCCGCGACCATCGCGTGCAAAGTGATTCTGTGCAAGATCTCCCTTGCCATGCACCGCGACCTGTTGCTCGTTTTCGATGAACGCGTTTTCGGTCAGGTCGTTGTTGTGGGTGTTCGGCGTGGCAAGGAATCCGATCTCGTTGTACTGAACAGCATTGTGCTCCACCAGGCCATTCGAGTCGACCGAGGACGGGCTGTTGTCGATGTAGATGCCGACGCGATTGGCCAGCATGGCGTTGTTGCGCACGACGATGTCATCGCAGTCCTTTAGCCCGAGGCCATAGCCGCTGGCCCCACGATTGCGCACCAGCACATTGTCCTGCACGGTGATGCGGTTGCTGTACATCAGGTAGATGCCGACCGAGTTGCCATCGAGCGTGTTGTGCTCAAGGGTGGTGTCATGGGAGTACATGAAGTGCAGGCCGTAGCGACTGTCCGTGACGTGGTTCCCGCGAATGTGCAGGCCCTCTGAATACCAGAAGACCATGTCGCGCGAGCGGTGCACCGAATTGTCCTCGATCGTGCAGTTGTGGCTCCACCACAAGCGAATGCCGTCGCCGCGACGTCCGGCCTCCAGGTGCTTGCTTGTCACCAGGTTGTTGCGCACGATCGAGTCCGGCGCCGTGCGCAGGTCGATCCCGAAGAGCACATCATCGACCACGTTGTCTTCGATGACGACAGGCCCGGTCTCCGCGCGGATGCCCGCCGGTTCGCGATCGACGCCCGCGCCTGAGCCGCTGATAGTGAAGCCGCGTAGTGTGGTATTGGGCGCCAGGAGTTCGACCACGGTGCCCTCGCCGCCACCATCGATCGTCACGGCGCCGTGCCCATCGAGCACAACGCCCTTGGTGATGCGAAGGTGGCCTTGATAGACCCCCGCGGGGACCGTGATCGTGCTCCCCGGCGCGGCCGCGTCGATCAGCGCCCCAATGACATCCGTTGTCTGCGCCGCCAAGCAACGGGCAGCCAACGCCGTGAGCACGAAGATCGAAATGCCGATGTTTCGGTATCGCATGTCCAGCATTCAATCGCTGCGGGCGGCGATCACCAGGGGGCGATACGCGCGCCGGTGAAAGAACAGCGCCACGATGATCACGAGCGAGGCAGCCGCAGAGAGCATGAGCCCGATGCCCGGCGTTGCGACTGTCTTGAACTGCCCGACAACGCCCGTGCCCAAGATGGGCGGCACGAAGGGATCGATCGACGATGACAGCGGTGCGTGCGGGTCGAGGTTCTGTCCGAAGTGGCTCATCCAGAGATGCAGGTCAAGCAGGAATACACCGGGAAAGGTCACCGCGGGCAGCGCAAGCAGCGCAGCCCACCGATTGTGAATCCATGCGGCGATCTCGAGCAGCACGACGAAAAGGATCAGCACATAGACACCTACGCGTCGCTCGATCTGCGCCGCCTCGTGTAGCGAGCGCATGCCGATGTAGTGATTCAGCCCGTCGATCTCGGCGACATCGCCGGACAGTGCGTTGACGTGGGCGGTCAAGTGCAAGTTGTCCGGGTACTGCGGCGCAACGAGCGCCATGTGCCAGTACGGGAGGAACAACGACACGAGAATAAGCACGCGTGCCAAGAGGAACAGGAACCCCGGCGCGCCATACCTCAGGCCATGACGCGAGAGTTCTCCCGGCGCCACGCGCGGCCCGATGATGCGAGACATGACCATTGCTGTGCCTCCCTGATGCCAGTGCGAACGTGCGAGCAGAGCAACGAATGCCGCTCCACGGCTTTCGCCGTGGAAGCAGCATGCATGTTTACTTGGGCTCAACCATCAGGTAGCCCATCATTTCCAGGTGCAGCGCGGAGCAGAACTCCGAGCAATAGAACGGGAACGTGCCCGGGACATCCGCCACGAATTCAATCGTCGCGGTTTCGCCCGGCTCGAGGCTCAGGTTGATGTTGTATTGCGGCACGGCAAAACCGTGCGTTGCGTCAACCGCGCGCTCGATATTCGTCAACCGCCACGTCACGTGATCGCCCTGCTTCACGGTCACATGCTCCGGCGTGAAGTGGCTCCGCACCAATGTGCTGTACACGTTGACGCCATCGCCCGTGCGCTCCACGCGCTCCATCTTGGGCTTCGGCGCCATCGGGTCAAGCGTTTGCGTGGCCGGGTCCCAGCCGATCTCCGGATACACGGTCCAGGGATGCAGCTTGTCCGCCTTGATCATCTGCGCATAGTGCGGCTCCCCGACACCAATCGGCATGTCGTAGATCACCGGCATGTCCGCGCCCTGATGCGAGATGTCCAGCAGCTGGAAGTTCTGCGGGAGCAGCGGGCCGGGCGGGAAGAAGCGATCCACTGACCACTTGTTGAACGCCACCAGGTACTTCCCATCGGGGCTCACAGTGTCGCCCTCGGCGGCGCCAAGGTGACCGATATTGTAATGCACGGGCGTCTTGTGCACGAGGGTCCAGTCGGGTTCGGGCGTGCCCTTGCCATACTCACCACCCAGCGTCCAGCGCGCCACCGCCGAATCGAGGAACAGCGAGGTGTAGGCATAACCATCCGGACCAAACTGCGTGTGCAATGGCCCAAGCCCCACTTCCACCTGTGCCTCGACCACGGCGTCGAAGTCAAGGATCGGGAGCCCGTACTCATCCGAGCCGGAGTAGGTTCTGTTCGCGATGGCCTTCTTGATCTTGTCGAAGGAATACACCGTGACGTGCGGGTCGAGCTTGCCTGAAACGACCATGAAGTCGCCCTTCGGCGCCACGTCCACGCCGTGCGGGCTGCGCGGCTCGGGCGTCAGGTAAATCAGCCCCTCGTCAATGGCCGTCTGCATGCGGATGACGGGGAAGCCCTTGATCTTGTCGACCTTGCCCGCTTTGAAGACAGCCTCGGCCTTCTTCCAGTTGATGATGTGCAGGTAGTCCGTCGCGTTCCGGCTCACGCCGGCTTCGAACGGCGGCTGCTTGTTCTCAATGCCGCCCGTCGCCATCTCGCTGTTCAGCGAGTTGAGGAACATGTACCCGTCGCTCACCAGTTTGCCCGCGTCTGACAGGTCTTGCCAGTACGGCGGCAGCTCCATCGCGAACGATTGGCTCTTGTCGATCCGCCCCTTGATGCGATCGAACTTCCACATCGTCACCGAGCCGCGGAATTTCTCACGATATTCGCTGATCGGCGCGTAGTCAGCGCCAAAGGGCGTGGCGTACTGCCCGCCCTCGATGACATATTCAGTGTTTGGCGTGACAAACGCGCCGCCGTGATCGCTCACGGTCAGCGGGTTCTTCACGATCTGCTTGGTCTCGAAATCCCGCAGGTCAATGACGGCAACGCGCGCATTGATCTTGTCGTTGACGAACAGGAATTCGCCATCGTAATCGCCCTTGGTTTCGGAAATCGCAGGATGGTGCGTGTCGCCCCACAGGTTCGCCTTGCCGTTGACGTTGCCCTCCGCGAGGATTTCGTTGCCAACGCCATAGCCCCAGCCCTGCCAGGGCTCGGGCGTGAACACGGCGATGGAGCGCAACAGGCGCATCGACGGCACGCCGATCACGAACACCTGCCCGCTGTGCCCGCCGGAGGAGAAGATGATGTATTCGTCCTTTTGGCCGCTGGGCACATAGGTCTTGGCGGCCGCCAGCAGGTCGGCGGTGGTCAGTCCGCGCTCCTTGGCAACGCTCTGCACATCGTTCATCGATTGCGCCGCGACCTGCGCCGCAATTCCGCAGGCAAGCATGCTGCTTGCAAGCGCGATTCGCATCTGAGTTCTCATCGTTCCAACCCTTTCAGAAGCGCGCAGTTCACTGCGCAGTGATCTCAATTGCTCGGTCCACCCGCCTGTTCGTGCAACGCTCGCAGGTACCCGATGATGGTCTTCAGTTCCTCATCACTGAGCGCCGGGTTTCCACCCTTGGGCGGCATGTCAACACCCGTCGTGTTGTCCGCATCCCAGATGGGACGCCCGGTCTTGATGAACGCCATGAGCTCCGCATCCGTCTTCGACGCGACGAAGCTGCTTGTGCCCAGTGGCTTGCCCAGGCCTTCCATGCCTTCGGCGTTTGGACCGTGGCATGCCGAGCACGCCGCGATGAACGTCTCGTGCCCGATGCCGCCCAGCCCCGTGGCCGCGAGCGCTGCCGTATCAACGATCCAAGCATCAAGATTGGCATAGGGAGCGCCAGGTTCCTGCAACGTGCGCAGGTAGTAGATGACATTGCGGATGCGATCCTCAGCCAGCGCCGGGTTGCCGGCGCGGGGCGGCATCGCGGCGCCCGTCGTGTTCGCGGGATCGCTGGGCAAGCGACCGCGCAGCACAACCTGCAACAGCTCATCGTCCTTGTGACTCTGCACGAACTCGCTGTTGCGGAGTGGCTTGCCAAGGCGCGGCATGCCGTTGGCGTCGCGCCCATGACACAGCGCGCAGGTGTTGCGGAAGGTCACTTCACCCAACACGAGTTGGCTCGGGTCGATGCCCAAGCGCGCCGCCACCTCATCCCAGCGCCCCGGGGGCGGCGTGGGCCGCAGCCAGATCACCGCTGCGAGGATCGCCGGCAGGGTGAGCACGAAGACCGGCACCACACCCAAGGCCATGCGGAGATCGTGATCCGGCGCCTTTGTGCCCAGCTGGCGGTCAGGACTCTCTGCGGACACGGAACTCTCCTGTGTATTAGTGGCTCCACAAGTCTACTTTTGGAATCCTAGCGACCCGCCCGAGCCAGTGCAAACCGGCCCGCCCCCTCCGGGGGGGGGGTCACGGTGGAGGCTGGCTTCGTCTGGCGGCTCGGTCGGTCTTGCCCCGCGTCAGCTTCGCAAGCCGCGGCGCTGTCTCGCACAGCGCCGAAGCCCCCGCCTGATCCGCGACGAGGTCTGCGATCGAGGTTGAGGCGAAGGCCTGTTCCGCACTCGCTGCTTGCTGATCCAGCAGGCGATGCAGAGAGCAGAGTTCCGCATGCCCGGGAATCCCAAGCGGACACCGCTCGATGCGATCCACTGCGGAATCCGTGGCCCGGAGCACACTGTGCACACTGATCGCAGTGGGCACTTTGGCGAGAGCAAACCCACCCCCCACGCCGCGCTGCGCGCTTACGATGCCCGCCCGCGCGAGCTGCCTCAGGATCTTCTGCAAGTACCCGACCGGTACATGGGTCGCGTGTCCAATCGTCTGGGCTGCGGCGGCCTGCTGCGGATGCTTGGCCAGGTACACCACAGCCCGGAGCGCGTATTCGGCAGTGTTTGTTATCACGACGCTTCCCTCACGGGCCAAGCCCCTTCCAAAGTGTAGCACCCAGTCTACTATGCGCGCACGTTTGGCAGTCTCAATCCAAGCGTCGGTTTTGGGGAGAGCTGGCATCCGCAGCGGCCTCTCATGTCGCCGCAGGTATTCACTGACCGATGCAACCTCTTGTACGCGCAGCACTTCTGGGCCCTTGGACCCTGACGACCCCGACAAACTCGCCACCACCAAGAGACTACCCGAGGCATCCGGCCTCCCCCGCCGCTTACGTTTTCTATAGGAATGCGCGCGCGGAGACGATCTGCGCCGAGGCGCGCGGGTCTTGCTAGAGCGGGGCGACGGATCCGAGGTGGCGGGAGCCGTCGGGCTTTTCGACCTCGATCCACCACATGGCGCCGGTGGGCAACGGACTCGGCGCTTCGCAATGGACGTCGTAGTCGTCATGGCCTGGCGCGTACTCGGCCTTGGCAACCATGGATGCGATGCGGTTTTCAGAGCCGATCCATGCGCGGACGGTTGTTGCGCCGTTGTCGGTGTATGGCAGCTTGACGACGAGGTGAAGCTCCTTGCCAGGCGCGATCGAGCCGTGGCTTTGCCAGCAGTCGACGGTGATGTCGCCGAGGTGCGCGGAGCCGAGGCTGACCTCATCGGCATGGTGATCATCCGCCTGGCCATGGCCATCAGCGGGGGCGTGATCATCATGATCGTGGCCTGCCATTGCATCGTGATCATGGCCATCAGCGTCGGTGTGTGCTTGGGTGGGTGTGTTTGGTTCTGCGGGCGCCGCGCGCTTGCAGGCAGTCATGCTTGTGATGATGAGGGCAAGGCTCATCCCGGCTGCGAGCGATTTGGCAAGTCCTCTGTTCATGGCCTTCATTTGCATTCCTCCATATTTGTGGTGGGTGATTCTTTGGTGGGCAACGGTTGCGTGTTTGACTTGGAGCCAAATACGAGTGCGTATCCGGCGGGGACGACGACGAGATTCAGAAGTGTTGATGTGAGCAGCCCGCCAAGCGTGACCGTTGCAAGGGGGGCGAGGAGTTCGCTGCCGGGCCGGCCTCCAGCGAGGGCGAGCGGAAGCAGACCCAGGGCGGCGCAGACGGCGGTCATGAGGATCGGGACGAGTCGTTCCATCGAGCCTTGCACGACAGCCTCGGCGAGGGGGACGCGCTCGATGCGCATGAGGTGGTTGTAGTGGTTGATGAGCAGGATGCCATTGCGGACCGCGATGCCAAATAGGGTGATGAAGCCGACCATGCTTGCGATCGAGATGACGGGGGCTTCGTATGGTCCGTCGAGCCCGACGAGTGCAAGCGTGTTGCCGAATGCTCCGCGTCCTTCGGTGATGTAAATCGCGGCGATGCCGCCAATGAGCGCGAGGGGCATATTGAGCATGACGAGGGTGGCGGCTCTGAGCGACCCGGTTGAGATTTGCAGGAGCATGAGCATGACGATGGCGACGCCAATGCCCGCGATGCCAATGGTGCGCGTTGCAGAGCGTTGGGCTTCAAACTGCCCGCCGTAGACGACGGTGTATCCGGCGCGCTGCACGATTGGCGTGACCCGATCTCGTACTTGCTGCATGAGATCGCCCAGGTTTGCGCCATCGGCCACGTTGAGCGAGATGACCGCTTTGCGCTGCGCGTTTTCGCGGGTGATGAGGTTGCTGGATCGTTCGGGTCCAATATCAGCGACGTCGCGCAGGCGCACGATTGCGCCGCTTCGTCCGCGGAGCTGCAGGTCTTCAACCTGTTTGATGCTCTCGCGTTGATCCGGGGCAAGGCGCACGACAAGGTCGTATTGGTGCAGGCCTTGATTGATCTTCGCGACGACCTCGCCATAGATTGCCTCGCGCACTTGCTCGGCGGCGTCGGCGGGACTGAGCCCGGCGGAGGCCAGCTCGAGGTGGCGATAGCGGATGGGGAGTGATGTGATCATGACCTCGCGGTTTGCATTGACATCGCGCGTGCCTGGGAGCGTCTTGAGCTGAGCTTCGACTTCCTTTGCGATTGAGCGCAGCTTGGCGAGATCGTCGCCAAAGACGCTGATGGCAATTTCGGCGGGTGTGCCTGAGAGCACGTGGCTCAGGCGATGTTCGATGGGCTGCCCCACTTGCGTGACGATTCCCGGTACTGCGGCGAGGACTTTGTCGATCTCGGCGCGCACATCTGCGCGGTCGTGGCCGGGC